>JAIEPP010000491.1 GCA_019748335.1 Xanthobacteraceae bacterium | reverse complement strand
CGCCTCTTGACCAACGACCTCTTGACCAACGACCTCTTGAGCGACCATCGCCTGGCCAACCATCTCTTGACCAGCGATCGCTTGGCCGACGACCTGTCGGCAATGCCGCGGCGAGGGAGCGCGGCCACGCGACGCGCGAGCCGGCTGCCGCAAACCCGCGCCGCGCGCGAGGTCCGATCATCGCGCCCGACGATCCATCGCTGCTCAATGTGCCGGCGGCCGGGACGGCGGCTTCGGCGGCGCATGACGCGCGGCCCCCGATTCATGTCGAGGCGCCGCGATTGGCTCCTGTGGACATCACGGGTTCGACGGAGGGCAAGGATCCCGTGGCGCGGACGATCGCGAAGGGCCGCGATGGCCTGATCGCGGGCGTTTCGTTCCTGGTCCATCGCGACGACGCGCCTGAGGTGCCCGGCGAGGGCATCGTGCGGCGGGCGGCCCGCGCCTTCGAACACGAACTGCGCACCGGGCTGCGGGTGTTGCTCCTCGTCGGCGTACTGGGCGGTGGTTGGATGGTGCTGATGCCGCTGGCGGGCGCCGTCGTGGTGCCGGGCAATCTGGTGGTGCAGTCCAACGTCAAGACCATTCAGCACCCGACCGGCGGCGTGGTCGAGGAGATTCCGGTCCATAACGGCATGCGGGTCAGTTTCGGCGATTTGCTGCTGCGGCTGAACGCGACCCAGGCGAAGGCCAGCCTTCAGGTGGTGAGCAAGCAACTCGACGAAACGCGGGCGCGCGTGGCGCGCCTGACCGCCGAGCGTGACGGCTTGCCGCGGCCGGCCGTGCCGGCGGAGCTGTCGGGGCGGCTCGATGACAGCAACGTCAAGACGCTGCTCGCCTCGGAGGCTTCGCTGTTCCGGGCGCGGGCGACCGCGCGCGACAGCCAGAAGGACCTGTTGCAGAGCCGGGTATCGCAGCTTGGCGAGGAGATCGGCGGCCTTGAGGCGCAGGTCGCCTCCAAGGCCCGGCAGATCGAACTGATTACCGGCGAACTCACCGGCGTGCAGGAACTTTACGACAAGCATCTGGTGCCGCTGACGCGGCTCACCACACTGCAGCGGGAGAGCGCGCGAATCGAAGGCGAGCGCGGCCAATTGACCTCGTCGATTGCCGAGACCAAGGCGAAGATCGGCGAGGCCCAGTTGCAGCTTGTCAAGCTCGACCAGGATTTCCGCACCGATGTCGTCAAGGAACTGGGCGAGGCGCAGGGCAAGGAAGCCGAGCTCTCGGAACGGAGCGTCGCCGCCAGGGACGTGCTCGAGCGCATCGAACTTCGCGCGCCGACCTCCGGCGTTATCCACCAGCTGGCCGCCCACACCCTGGGCGGGGTTATCCGCGCCGGCGACGCCATTATGGAGATCGTGCCGGACTCGGACGATCTGCAGATCGAGGCGCGGCTGCAGCCCAACGATATCGATCAGGTGAGGACCGGCCAATTGGCCTATGTCCGCTTCTCCGCCTTCAACCAGCGCACCACGCCGCAGCTCGCCGGACAGGTCGCCTTCGTGTCGCCCGATGTCAGCCACGACCAGCAGACCAGCGCGCCCTATTTCACGGTCCGGATCATGTTGCCGGACGAGGAACGTCACCGGCTGGCCGGCCTGCAACTGGTCTCGGGCATGCCCGCGGAAGTGTTCATGCAGACCGGCAGCCGGACCATGTTCAGCTATCTGTTCAAGCCAATTTTTGACCAGTTGCAGCGCGCCTTTGTCGAGCGGTGAGGGCTGCCCGCCGGTTCGTCGGCGCGCCGGCCTAGCGTGTCACAAATGCGACAAGAAGACACCCGCCCTCCGATCTTTCGTATCAGGGCCTCTTTTTTCAAATTTGCAAATAGCCTGGATGATGCTATCACAAGTTGAATGCTTTCATATCGTCTTTGTTGCTGTCTTTCTGTTTCTTCCGTTGCGGCCTTGTGGGGGATTTTCCCTCAGACCGGCTTTGCTTGGTCTTTCCGTGCGACGTTTTTTGCCAAAGCGTCTAACCGGGGGAATACGCGACATACATTTTTCACGGGCCGCCGCTAGCGTTCGACGCGCCGCCGTTGCTCACCGGATTTTTTTGGAGCGGTCATCATGTCGGATCAAGTCGACCAACTTCGAACATTCGCCGACGAAATATTGCGGCGCGACGGCCTCGACCTCGAGTCGGTCAAACGTGCAGCGGCGCCGAAGCCCGGATTCGAGGGATTGGAACTCCCAGGCGCCGGTCCGAGATCGGAAAGCGCCGAGCTTGAGGCCATTATCAGCCTGCACCGGCCGGTGTTTGCGATCAACATGGACAAGGTCGACCCGGCGCTGACGTCGAACCAGATCGAGACCGAAGACTCGGCGATGCTGCAACTGGTCGAGGACAACGCCGCTTCTATCAATAAGATCTTGCCCTCGATCGGCCGCATCGATCTGCCGGACGACGAAAACTATCCCTGGGCCGGCACCGGATGGGTGATCGACAGTGAACTCGGCAGCGATATCGTCGTCACCAATGCGCACGTGGCGCAACTGTTCGCCGAGCGCTCGCAAGGCGGTTACGATTTCAAGAAGCTGCCGTTCCTCGAACGTCCGGAAGCGCCGATCCTCGATTTCCGAAAGGAACTCGGCAATACGCCGTCGCGCCGCTTCAAGATTCTCGAGGTCATCCATATCGGGACGCCGGGTCTGCTCGATGTCGCGTTCCTGCGGGTCGCGAAAAACGGCGACGCGCAGACCGCGCTGGAGAAGGCGCTGACGCAGCCGATTCCGCTCGCTGCCGCCGATCCGGCCGCCGGCCTTGCCGTCGCCACGATCGGCTATCCCGGTACCGACCGCGGGCCGTACGACATCGAAACCCTGCTTCGCGTCTATGGCAACGTGTTCAACACCAAACGCTGTGCACCCGGCAAGATCATGGGGAGCGACAGCCGCGGCATTTCGCACGATTGCTCGTCGATGCCCGGCAGTTCCGGCTCCGCGGTGATCAACGTCGTCACCGGTGAGGTGGTCGGACTGCACTTCCAGGGCGTGCCGTTCCAGGCCAATCACGCCGTGCCGGTTTCCGCCATTCACAAGCTGATCAAGGACAAGCCCTGGCAGACCGCAAGTCGCGCCGGCGTCAGCACCGAGAAGCCCGCTCGCGCCATGTCGCCAGTCACCGGTCCCGCCAGCGATCTGCAAGCAAATTCGCCCAGTGGAGGAGCAACGATGAAGACGACGAGCGGCATGTCCGTGTTGACAGACGGAAACGGGGTCCGGATTGTCGTTCCGCTCGAAATCACCGTGCGTATCGGCGAACCGCAGCCCTCCGGCGGCCAAACCGGCCCGGCGTCGCTGCTTGGCGGCGGAGGCCTGGTTTCGCTCGAGGCGGCGGAGGCCGCGGTCAAGCAACACGTCATGACCCATCCGAATGTCGTCGGCGTGCGCGCGACCTATCTGTTCGGCGACGACGGCCAGATCACCGACAAGAAGGGCATCGTCATCAAGGTGCGGCCGGAGGCTTCGAGGAATCCGAAGGACTATGGCCTGGAATCGCAGATCGGCGGTGTTCCGGTCTCGATCGAAATGGCCGACCTCGAATCCCTCGCGCATAATCTCGCCCCGGGGACGCTGGAGGCGCCGGCACAGATGCAGGCCTACGAACGCGATCTGTCCGATCCGCGCTTCAATCTCGATCCGGTGACTGACAACATGACGGTAACGCTCCATGTCAGCCCGGAAGCGGGCTGGCGTGTGCTGTCGAAATTCTTCGACGGCAACGATTTTTCGGCGATCACCATCGGCATGTACAATTTCACGGCACCCCATATCATCAAGGCCGTCCGTGCCGCCGCCAAGCCGGAAGGCCACAAGACGATCCTGACGCTGGATCGCAAGTCCGACGACATCGGCGGCTCCGGCAACAAGAAGGATGACTGGCCGGAAGAAAAGGTCATGGCAGCGCTCAAGCGCGATGACGGCGCGCGCTTTCAATGGATGCCGGCCTCGGTTTCGGGACCCGGCCGCCTGTGGGCAACCTCGTATCACATCAAGGTTGCGGTGCTGGACAAGAAGCGGTTCTGGCTCTCCAGCGGCAACTGGGCGTCCTCGAATCAGGCTCCGTTCGACGATACCGACCACCCGCTCGATTCGCTGACCTGGTCGGACGTGAAAACCTACGACCGCGACTGGCACGCCGTCGTCGTAAATGAAAAACTGGCGACCACGTTCCGCAATCACCTTGAACAGGACTTCAAAGATTGCGAAGCCGCCGCTGGACAGGAAGCCGCGGCTGCACCGCTGCCCGAATTGATCGTGCCGGAAGACTATTTCCTGGAAGCGCCGCGGACGGTGAAGACATATCAAGCCTTCGCGCCCAAGATCATCACCCGGCGATTGACCGTCCAGCCGGTCCTGACCCCCGACAATTATCCGGAAGTGGTGGTGCCGTTCATCAAGAGCGCCAAGAAGAGCGTGCTCTTCATCAATCAGTCGTTCGACATCAAGGAAGACGAAGACCAGATTCCCGAGCACTATCGAGAATTGCTGGATGCCTTGCTCGATCGCCAGCAGAAGATCGACGACGTGCGGATCATCTTCCGCAGCGGCTTCGGCAAGGAGCGTGACGTCGTTCGCCTCGCCGTTGAGTTCGGGTTCGACAAGGACCGGATCAAGTTCTATGGCACTTGCCACACCAAGGGGATCGTCGTCGACGGCAAACGCGTGTTGCTGGGATCGCAGAACTGGACCGGAGCTGGGACCAAGCCAAACCGCGATGCCAGCCTGTTGATCGACGACGAGGAAGCGGCGCAATATTTCACCGAGATATTCGAATTCGACTGGAAAAATATTGCCACCAACAAGGTGTCCGCCGATCATGGCGCATCCCGCGGTGCCAGCACCAGGGCAAGCGATCAGGAAACTGTCGTGCCGAGCGGTTTCCGCATCGTGCCCTGGGGCGCGTGGAGCGGAAGCTGAGTCATGGCGAAACGGCGAACCCCGGCTGTGACGGAGCCTTCTTCAGGGCGCGTCGCGCCTACCATGTCCGTTATTTCCAAGGCGCCGCTGCGACGGCGCGACGGTCGCATGAAGGAGACGAACGGGGGCAGCTCGATCGAGCGAGTGCCCGGCTTCAACAACCTGCGGCCGATGACCGCCGGTTTTGGGACCTTGCGGGTTTCCGGTCCCACCGTGCTGGCTTCAGCCGCGGATGGCGGCTTTTTTTCGGTCGCCCCGCAAGCCCCCGGATTAAACCAGGGGTCACCTGCGTACGGAATCATAGGCAAGCCGGAAGACGTTATCGGTGTCGACGATCGCGTGATGGTCGCGGATACCTCGCCTACGCCATGGCGCTGCATCTGCCATCTGGAAATCACCTACGATTCGGGGATGGTCGGTTTCGGCACCGGCTGGTTTGCCGGCGAGCATACCGTGATTACCGCCGGCCACTGCCTGTACACGCGCGGAACGCCAGGCCGCCGCGCCACGCAGATACGGGTCATTCCGGGGCGCAATGGCACGCTCGCGCCCTACGGCTACGTGGTCGCGCATGAATTCAAGTTGCATCCCAAATGGTTGTCCGAAGCAGACGACGCAAGTGCTGCGCCTTACGACTACGGCGCGATCATCGTCGACCATGACGTCAACGGCGCGGCCTTTGGCGAACGGATCGGCTATTTCGGATTGCGCAGTTACGACAAGAACGAAGAAAAACAGCTCGACATGGCCATCGTCAATAATGCGGGCTATCCGCATGAGGCGTCAAAAACATACGGCTCGATGTGGTTTAACGCCGGACGCGTCCATATCCAGGATGATGGTCCCCTGAAAGACGACCGGTTTCTGGAGTATATGGTGGACACGACCGGCGGACAGAGCGGAAGCCCGGTGTTCCTTTTGGATTCGACTGCCAGTCAGCGCTACGTTGTCGCCATCCACACGACCGGAAACTTCATCAATCGCGGCGTGCGTGTCACGGCGGAAGTCTACGACCAGATTCTCGAATGGGTGAAATGAGCTGCGTCAAGCAGGGTTACCCCGCGGCGATCCCGGGTCCGGACCTGGCGGCCTGCCCGGTCGTCGAAATCTTGCTACCCCGGATCGTATTGCTATATCAGGGCTTTCCATTCCCTTCGTTTGCGCTGTGAGCCCGATATGACCGAGACCGCTACCACCGCCCCCGAATCCCAGCCGTTCCAGGCCGAGGTCGCCGAACTCTTGAACCTGATGGTGCACTCGGTCTATTCGGAGACCGATATTTTCCTGCGCGAACTGATCTCGAACGCCTCGGATGCCTGCGACAAGCTGCGCTACGAGGCGATCTCGGCGCCGGAACTGATCACCGATGGCGCACCACCGGTCATCCGCATCGTGGCGGACAAGAAGGCTGGCACCCTGTCGGTGGTCGATACCGGCATCGGCATGGACCGGCAGGAACTGATCGACAATCTCGGCACCATCGCGCGCTCCGGCACCAAGTCGTTTCTGTCGCGGCTGACCGAGGCCAAGGACGGCGCCGGGCTGATCGGCCAGTTCGGCGTCGGCTTCTATGCCGCCTTCATGGTCGCCGACCGCATCGTCGTCACCAGCCGCCGCGCCGGTTCGGATCAGGTGTTCGTCTGGACGTCGTCGGGCGGCAGCGGCTTTGAAATCGCAGGCGGGAGCGAGGACGACGCCAAACGCATCGCGCGCGGCACCGAGATCGTCCTGCATCTGAAAGAGGACGCCAAAAAATATATCGAGACCTACGAGATCGAGCGCATCGTTCGCGCCTATTCCGACAACATCCAGTTTCCGATTCTGCTGGTTCCGGAAGATGGCGAGCCGCGCCAGATCAATTCGGCCAGCGCGCTGTGGCAGCGGTCGAAATCCGATCTGACGCCGGAGGACTACAAGCAAGCCTATCAACAGATCGCCGGCGCGTTCGACGAGCCTGCGTTGACGCTGCATTACCGCGCCGAGGGCCGGCAGTCCTACGCAGTCCTGCTGTTCGCGCCATCGACGAAGCCGTTCGACCTGTTCGACCAGGCGCGCAAGGGCAAGGTCAAGCTCTATGTCCGCCGCGTCTTCATCGCCGACGACGCCGATCTGTTGCCAGCCTATCTGCGCTTCGTCCGCGGCGTCATCGACAGCGAGGATCTGCCGCTCAATATCTCGCGCGAGATGCTGCAGAACAATCCGCAGCTGACGCAGATCCGCAAAGCCGTCACCAGCCGCGTAGTCTCGGAACTGGAGACGCTTGGCGACAAGGAGCCGGAGGCGTTCGCCAAAATCTGGGACGCGTTCGGTGCCGTGATCAAGGAAGGCATCTGGGAGGATTTCGAGCGCCGCGAGAAATTGCTGGGTCTGTCGCGCTTCACCACGACAACAGGTGAAAAGCGTTCGCTCAAGCAGTACGTCGAGGATCTCAAGCCGAACCAGACCGATATCTATTACCTCACCGGCGACAGCGTCGAGCGGCTGAAGTCGAATCCGAAGCTGGAGCAGGCCACGGCGCGCGGCATCGAGGTGTTGCTGCTGACCGATCCGGTCGACGCGTTCTGGACCTCGGCGCCGCTGGATTTCGGCGGCAAGCCGCTGAAGTCGCTGAGCCAGGGCGACATCGATTTCAGCCTGATCCCGCTTCTGGAAGACAAGGCCGACGATAGGAAAGACGACGTCGGTACCGACGAGGGGATGACGATCGCGCTGGTGAAGGATGCGCTTGGCGAACGGGTCTCCGACGTGCGCGCCTCGCAGCGGCTGACGTCGAGCGCGTCATGCCTGGTGGCCGGCGGCGACGGTCGCGACCGCCAGCTCGAACGGCTGCTGGCGATGCAGAACAAGGCGCCGATCACGAAGCCGGTTCTCGAGATCAACATGCGTCATCCGCTGGTCGCGGCAATCGCGACCGCCAGTGCCGCCGCCGCCGATCTCTCTTTCCTGCTGCTGGAGCAGGCGCAAATCCTCGACGGCGAACTGCCGGAAGACCCCGCAGGGTTTGCGAACCGGCTCAACGCACTGGTGCTGAAAGGGCTACTGAAGGCGTAGGGCGCCTCGGGCGGGTGAACCGAATGCTAAAATCGGGCGTATCTGCCAGACAGGCCCGAACCGGGGTATCCCCATCGCCATGACCACGCCCGACGGAACCGATATTTTTTACGGCGCTATTCCGGTCTTTCGCGGCTTTGGCAGCCTGATGGACCCGGCGCTGTATTCGCCGCTGCCGGACGACTGGACCATCGGCGTTGCCGACATCGTGGAATCGACCAAGGCAATCGCCAACCAGCGCTACAAGGCGGTCAACATGGCCGGCGCGTCCGTGATAGCCGCCGTCACCAACGCGCTGGATGGACGCGAGTTTCCGTTCGTGTTCGGCGGCGACGGCGCCAGTTTTGCGGTGGCGCCTGACGATCTCGAACGCGCCCGCGATGCGCTGGCCGCGACCGCGATCTGGGTTGAGGAGAGCCTCAATCTGGTGTTGCGGGTCGCCATGATACCGGTCTCCGCTATCCGCGCGCAGGGCCTCGATGTGCGGGTCGCCCGATTCGGGCCGTCGCCAAACCTTTCCTATGCGATGTTTTCGGGCGGCGGTCTTGGCTGGGCGGACGCCGCGATGAAGCGCGGTGAATTTGCGGTGTCGAAAGCGAATCCGGGGACGCAACCCGATCTGT
>JAIEPP010000004.1 GCA_019748335.1 Xanthobacteraceae bacterium | reverse complement strand
AGGAAATTGACGCCGATCTGATCGCCATTGACCCAGGCCAGCTCGCAGCGACGATAGGCCAGCCCGGTCGAGGACAGCAACAGGAAGAATTCCTTCAGGTGCAGGCCTTCGACGGAACCGTCGACGGTCAGCTTGGCGCCGGTTTCGGAAACGTCTTCCATCACGCAATTGCGCCGCCAGGTGCCGTCGATCCCCATCATGTGCGCGGCAAAGCCGCGCTCAAACGTGACGCGATCACCCTTGCGCCGTTCCGTTGTGGCCATGGCCAGAATCCTGCTTCCAAGACGGCTGCCCAACAGACCGGGCACAGCCTTTCCCAGCTTAGGGGCGAGGTGGCTAACAGAAGGTAAATCAGGAAACCGGCGGGGGCACGTTGGCGGCGTACCAGTCGCGCAAGCCAGCCAGCGCCGGATGTGCCAGCGAACGGTTCAAATAGGCCCAGATTCGGGGCTGGTGGCGCAGATATTGCGGCTTTCCGTCGCGGCGGTTGAGCCGGGCGAAGATGCCGAGGAGCTTCGTATTCCGTTGCGCCGACATGATGGCGTAGAGCTCGGCGCAGCCCGCCGGATCGAAGCTGTTGTCGGTCGCTCGCCGCGCCTTGATATAGCGGGTCAGCAGCGCAAGCTCGAGCTGCTCCGGGACGTCGATCCGGGCATCTTGCAGCAGCGAAGCCAGATCGTAGGTGACCGGACCCAGCACCGCGTCCTGGAGATCGATGATGCCGACGCGGGCAATCCCTGTGCGCTCGCCGAGCCAGATCAAATTGGGTGAATGATAATCCCGGATCGCCCAGGTTCGCGGCGAAGCGAGGGGCTTCACCAGCAACTGGCGCCACATCGTGGTGAACTCGGTGCGCTGCTCCTCGGTCGGTTCCGCGCCGCGATCCGGCAGGTACCAATCAAGCATCAGCGCCATTTCCGTCAGCAGCGCGTCGGCATCGAAGACGGGAATGGCGTAGCTGGCGTGCGGTGTCAGCGGCAGGGTTTCGGGCAGGACTTCGCGATGCAAGGCCGCCAGTACGTCAGTGGCGGCCTCATAGCGCTCCGCGATCGGGCGTGGCGGATCGCCCTCGACGACACCGGCGCCGCCAAAATCCTCGGTGATCAGGAATCCCTGATCGAGATCGGCGTGGTGGATCGCGGGCGCGGAGAAGCCGCGCTCGCGCAGGCCATTGGCGATGGCGACGAACGGCCTGACGTCCTCGGCCAGATGAACGAGAGCGCTGTAGGACTTTCCGTCGCGGATCACCGGGCCGTCGGGCCGCGGCGGCGAATTCATCAGGATGACGGTGCCGCCGTCGTGGGTCAGCCGCGCATAGGAACGTGTCGAGGCGTCACCGGGCATCCGCGCACGCCCCGAATCCATGAAGCCGGCGTTTTCGAGAAACTGGCGCAGCGCGCGCAATCGTTCGACCTGCGCGGCAGCCTTGCCGTAGCCGGTGATCGCGGCGGCGCGCGCGGCAGAGCCGAACGAGGGGCGATGGCTGAGCGCGATGTCGATGCGATCGCTGGGCAGTGCGTCCGGCGCGCGTTCCGGCCATTCGATCAGCGCCAGCGTGCCCTCGGGCAGTGGCGACAGTCCGATCTCCTCCAGTTCGCTGGCATCATTGATGCGGTAGAGGTCGGCATGGAGAATCGGAAACGGCAGCTCGTAGTTTTGCGCCAGCGTAAATGTCGGGCTCGGCACCTCCAGCGCATCGTCGCCGGCGAGATAGCGGATCATGGCGCGCGCCGCAGCAGTCTTGCCGGCGCCGAGATCGCCCGACAGCGTGATGACATCGCCGGGGCCGACCAACAGCGCCAGATCGGCCATCAAATGCGCGGTTGCCGTCTCGTTGGCCAGCGCCACCGAGAATGTCGCTGATACGGTCATTCGGCGGCGTTGCGATGTGCGTTCTGGTCGATCGGAAAGTCGCAACTGACCGTCGTGCCCTGGCCTACCGCCGAATCGACCCGCACCTTGCCGCCATGCAGTTCGACAAAGGAGCGCACCAGCGACAGGCCGAGACCGGCGCCGCGATGGCGCGAGCCGTTGGAATGGCTCTCGAACCAGTCGAACACCTTGTCCTTCACCTCGGCCGGAATGCCGGGCCCGCAATCGGTGACGGTGAAGGTGACCCGATGCTCGGTCCGTCGCGCGCTAATCGTGACCGCCGCATCGTGCGGCGAGAAGCCGACCGCATTGGCGAGCAGGTTATAGAGCACCTGCACCACGCGGCGTTCGTCGCCGGTGAAGCCGCCGATATTCGGGTCGATGTCGACCTTGAGTTCGATGCGATCGGTTGCGAGCCGGTCCTGAATGCCTTCGGCGGCGTCGTGGATCGCTTTTGCGATATTGACCGGGCCGAGCTCGAGCTTCATGGCGCCGGCGTCGATGGTGGCGAGATCGAGAATGTTGTTGGTCAGCGCCAGCAGCGCGTTGGTCGATTTGGTGACGTAGTCGAGATACTCGGCCTGTTTCGGCGTCAGCGGGCCGGTCGAGGGATCGCTCAGGAAATGCGCGAAGCCGATGATGGTGGTGAGCGGGGCGCGCAATTCGTAGGACACGTGGTGGACGAAATCGACCTTCATCTGGTCGGCGGCCTCGAGCGCCTCGTTGCGCTCGCGCAGCGCCCGCTCGACATTCTCGGTATCGCTGATGTCCTGGAAGGTCAGCATGGTGGCGCCGTCGGGCAACGGCATGGTCATGCAGTCCAGCACGCTGCCGTCCTTGCGTTCGAGCTTCAGCGCCGCCTCCGCCCGGTTCTCGATACCGGTGATCGCCTCGCGCAGCGTCCGCCACGCCGCGGCGTCGTCGAACAGCGGCTTGCACCAGGCTTCCACGGTCTCGATGTGGGGCTGTTCCTTGAGCGATTCAGCGGGCAGTTTCCACATCTTCGCGAATGCCGGGTTGAACAGTTCGACGCGGCCGTTGCTGCCGAACACCGCCACCGCTTCGACGAGATTGTCGAGCGTCTCGTGCTGGACCCGGGTCAGCCGGTCGAACCGGCGCGCCAGGTCGAGGCTTTCGGTGACGTTGTCGAACAGATAGGTGACGCCGCCTTCGAGGTTCGGCGTGGTGACGACGCTGACCGCGCGGCCGTCCGGCAGGAACCAGGTGTAGGTCTCGGGTTCGACGGCGCGATAGGCCTCGTGCAGCTTGGCCTTCCAGGCCCGGAAGTCCGGCTGTTCCGGCAATTTGCGCGCCGCGCGCAGCCGGTCGAGCACGCTGGAATCGTCGGGGTTGGCGTCGAGAAATGCCTGATCGAGGCCCCACAGCCGGCGGTAGGATTCGTTGTAGAAGGCGAGCCGCCGCTGGCCGTCGAATACGGCTACCCCGGACGACAACTGGTCGAGGGTACGGCGATGCGCTTCCGCCATCCGGTCCATGGCGGCGCGGAGCGAGGTGGCCTCGCTGGCGTCGATCGCGATGCCGGCGCTGCCGGCCGCGAGTTTCAGCGCCTGGACGTCGTAGATGCGACGTTCGCCTCCGACCACGATCGGCAGCCGCGCGCTGTAGGTCAGGTTGTCGTGCAGCGTGCGGCTCATCTCGGCGCGCTGGTCGGTTTCCAGCAGTTCGAGGTTGCGGTGGATGGCATCGGCGACGCTGGTGCCCTCGGTGGCCCGCACATAGGCGGTATTGGCATAGCGCAAATTGCCTTCCGCGCTCTTGGCCCAGATCGGCCAGGGGGCGGCGGCGGCGAAGTCGCGCAGCAGGTCGGTCTCTTCCTGCAGCGCCTTGTATCGCAGGTTCGATTCGGCGAGTTCGCGGCGCAGCCCGCCGAGTTCGCGAATCCTGACAATGGCTTGGCCGCCGATGGCCCGGCCCATCGCCTCGATCGCGCGGCCGTTGGAGGTCGAAAGGTTGAGCAGAAAGCCCTCGCCGGCCTCGCGCAGCGCGTCGACCGCGTGGTCCATTTGCAGCGCCGGTTCCGGCGGCAGCCAGGTTCCGAAGGCGAGGATGCGCTGCGGTGAATTCTGTGCGGCATCCTGTGAGATCAGCAGCGAGGTGTCGCCGCTGATCTGCGGACGGTGCTCGCCCGCGGCCCAGGAAATCAGGATTTGCGGTTCGGCGAACAACAGCGCCCGCAGACGGTCGGCCTGGACCTGCAATTCGGCGACGTCGGCGCGCAGGCGGAACTCGGTGCGGGTGGCCCGGACGCGGGTGCGCATCATCAGGATCGCCGCGACCACGGAAAAGCCGAGCAAAGCCAGTGCCGTCGTCAGCACCGCGAATTCCTGATGATTGAAGTCGAACCAGGCCGAAATCGCCTGCTCGAGGGTCAAATTGCCGGCGAGAGCGGGTTCCGACGCGACCGAGAAAACCGTGGCAAGGGCCATCAGGCCGTGGCGCGCCAGTGAGGTGCACGACAGCAGGTTTCGACGCATCGCCGCGACTACGCCCGACATAATTTGCCCCAGAACGCACGACTCGAACGCACGAGCGCTTCCCCACGCCGTGCACGAATCGAGTGACATTATCTGCTTCGGGAGTCGGCCGGTAAGAGTCCAGACCGTGAACGTGAATCGGCTTGTGAAAAAATGAGCGGGTTACCGCTCAGGCCCGCTGGGCAAGCTGCAGTTTCATCACTGAAATGACGTCGTTCAACTGGCTTGGGTCGTCGGTGGTGCGTTTCACCAGCAGCGCGCCCTGAAGGGCGGCAAAGGTGAACCGCGCGACCTTGGGCGCCGGCGCCGGCAGCCTGAATTCGCCGCGCGCCACCCCGCGCTTGAGGATCTTGGTCAGCCACACCTGATGGGTCCGGAAGAAATGATCGACCCGTTCGCGAAGTTCCGGCGGCAGCGCCAGCACTTCCCCGGCCAGCGCGCCGCTCAGGCAGACCCGGTCCGGGGTGCTGGCGAATTGCAGATAGGGCTGCACATAGAAATCCAGCATCGTCATCGAGGACTGCGACTGGTCGTCGGCAATCGCCGTGAGCCCAGCGTCGAAACGGGCGATATAGCGGTCCACCACGGCAATCCCGAGATCGGTCTTGGACGGGAAGTGATAGTGGATACTGGCCTTTCGGATCCCGAGGCTGTCGGCAATGTCCTGATAGCTGAAGGCGCTGTAGCCCCGCGTCTGGATCAGCGTCTCGGCGAGATCGAGGATCTGTTCGGCGGTGTCTGATCGCTGCTTCGGCGCCGTCGTCGTAGCCAATTTTTTCTTCCTGTCATGACATCGGGCGCAGATGTCCCCGTTTTGCCCAATAGGTCGCCCCGTTTTCCGAACCGAACCCGCTGCGCGAGCCCGCCGGGTTCCTGATCCAGGTTCCCGCGCCGTACGATCCGTGCTGGTCCGACAGTGTGCCGGAAAGCACGAAAATCTCTTCGCCGCCCGGCTGCTCGGCTTCGATCAGATGGGTTCCCGGCGGCATCCGCTCAAGGGTTACGCTTTCTCCGGTATCGGACGCAAGAAAGAGCTGTAGCCGGATCGGGCCTTTCGGGTCGGCCGGTTTCCATGTCGCCTTCGCGGTGTCGATGACGACCCGCTTGGTTTCGGTTGGCGGCATCTGGCGCAGTTTGACCAGGATAGTGCATCCGGGAACCGTGCGCGGCGTATGGCGGCTGTGTGGCGGGTTGCGCACATAGGTGCCTTCGCCATAATCGCCGTGCTCGTCGGAGAACACGCCGGAGAGGACGAGAAATTCCTCGCCAAGTCCGTGCTCGTGGGCCGGAAACGTGCTGGCGGGCGCATAGCGAACCAGCGATGTCGCCCGCGCCACCTCGCCGCCGATGCGGTCGAGCAAGCGGCGCTCGATACCGGCTTGGGGCGATGGAATCCAGGGCAGCGCATCGGTCGCGATCACGACACGCTGGGAGAAATTGGCGTTGACGAGTTCGTCCATTGTCTTGCTCCCTCTCTTTGGAGCATGATCCTGTTCGGAAAACCGGTGCCCCACTTCCGGATCATGCTCTAAAAACGCTCGGAAAATGGCCGCAGGTCCATCTCATGGGTCCAGGCCGACGGATGCTGCGCCGAGAGATCGAGATAGGTCTGCGCGATCGCATTCGCCATCATCCGGCCCGCGGGCGATGAGCCGAAGCGCTGGTCGGTCTGGGGTTCGTCGATCAGTCCGTCGAGCACGACATGGGCGACATGCACGCCTTTCGGGCCGTATTCGCGCGCCAGCGATTGGCCAAATCCGCGCAGCGCGAATTTGGCGGATGCGAATGCGGAGAAATTGGGTGCCCCGCGCTGGCCCGCGGTGGCGCCGGTCAGGATGATGACGCCCCGCCTGCGTGCAGCCATATGCGGAACGACGGATTGGGCCGCAATGACGGCGCCGAGGCATGCGACGCGCCAGGCATGTTCGAACTCGTCCGCCGTGGTCTGCTCGAACGGTTTGATAACAAGCGAATGCGCGTTGTGAATCAGGACGTCGATCTGGCGCGCATAGGGTTCGATCGCGGCCGTCGCAGCCGCTGCTTGCGTGATATCGCAAGCGATATGCTTGTAACGGCCGCCAGCCTGTTCGATCCGTTGCGTCAAATGTTCCGTCGAACGGTTGGTCCGGGAGATGCCGACCACGTCGTGGCCCGCCTGGGCGAAGGTCTCGGCAATCTCGGCCCCGAGACCTTCCGCCGCGCCCGACAGCAACAGCGTGCGCCTGTTCACCATCAGCGTCAGATCCAGCGCAGGATGCTGGCGATGATGGCGATCTGCGCCAGCCAGCCGGCGGTGAAGGTCAGCGTGCGCGCGGCGGGGATGCCGGCGGCGTAGACCACGAAGTGAAGCAGTCGGGCGAAGAAGTACACCACCACGGCCGCCTTGGTCGCCGCGCTGGAGATGCCAAGCACGTGCGCGGTGAGAACGATCGGCGCGAAGATCGCGAGATTCTCGATGGCGTTGGTGTGAGCTTTACAGGCGCGCTGCGCCCAGGTCGAAAGCGAGCTGCTGTCCGGCGCGCTGCCGGCGAGCGCTCCACCCAGCCCGGTCATGACGACACGGTCGAGAACGTAGGGCACCCAGAACAGGGCCGTCATCAGTGCGGTCAACGTCAGCCAATAGAGCTCTGTGGTCACGGTCTAAACCCCCTTGTTTGAGAACAATGGGCGCTCTATCTACCTTCTAGTAGGTAGAGTCAAGGGGCGTGGCCGGTTCGCAGCTTGCCGTGGCGCTCCGGCAAGCGTCGGATCACTCAGAGTTGAAGGGAATCAGCGCCCGGTCGAGCCAAAGCCGCCGCTGCCGCGATCGGTTTCCGACAGCGAACTGACCGCAACGAGGTGGGCCTGCACCACCGGCGCGATCACCATTTGCGCGATGCGCTCGCCGCGCTTGATCGGAAACGGCGCGTCGCCATGGTTCACCAATAGCACGTTGATTTCGCCACGATAATCCGCATCCACCGTGCCCGGTGAATTCAAAACCGTGACGCCATGCTTGGCGGCCAGCCCGGACCTTGGCCGCACCTGCGCCTCATAGCCGCGCGGTAGCGCAATCGTCAGCCCGGTCGGCACCATCGCGTATTTGCCGGGCGGCAGGATCAAGGGCGCTTCGGCGGGCACCGCCGCCAGCAGATCGAGGCCAGCGGCATCGGCGCTCTGATAGGCCGGCAGCGCGAGGCCTTCGCCGTGCGGCAGTTGCCTTATGTCGACTTTTACGGTGATGCTCACGAGGTCTTTCCTGCTGTCTTTTCAATTTCCTTGGCGATCTTCGCCACCAGTTCGGTTGCGACCTGTTCCTTGGTCATGACAGGCCAAGACTCCACCCTGATGCCATCAACGGCAATCTTGCCGGCGCCTTCGCGCGTCAACAGGTGCACGGTGTTGCGGTCGCCGCCCATCACGCCGGTCGCCGGCGAGACGTCGTTGGCGACGATCCAGTCGCAGCCTTTTCGCGCGATCTTGGCCCTGGCGTTGTCGATCAGATGCTCGGTCTCGGCGGCAAAGCCGATCACCAGCGGCGGGCGCTTGTCTTTCAGCTTCGAGATCGTGGCGAGAATATCTGGATTTTCCACCAGTTGCAGCGGCGGCATGCCGGCAGCGGTTTTCTTCAGCTTCTGCTCGCCTTCACTGGCGACGCGCCAGTCGGCGACGGCGGCGGCGAAGATCGCGATATCCGCCGGCAACGCGGCCTGCACCCGGTGCAGCATGTCGCGCGCGGACCCCACCCGGATGACGGACACGCCGGCGGGATCGCGCAATTCGACCGGGCCCGAGATCAGCGTGACGTCGGCGCCGGCGGCCTGCGCTGCGGCGGCAATCGCAAAACCCTGCTTGCCGGAGGAGCGGTTGGCGATGTAGCGCACCGGATCGATCGGCTCGTGCGTCGGTCCTGCCGTGATCAGCACGCGCTTGCCAGCGAGCGGACGCGGTCGTGGCGGACGCAGGATATCCGCCGCGGCGGCAGCGATTTCGGCCGGCTCCGACATTCGCCCGACGCCGGCCTCGCCCGCTTCGGCCATTTCGCCGGCACCGGGGCCGATCATGGCGACGCCGTCGCGGCGGAGTTGCAGCACGTTGCGCCGGGTGGCGGCGTTGTTCCACATCTGCGGGTTCATCGCCGGCGCCAGCAGGATCGGCCGGTTGGTGGCGAGCAGGACGGCAGAGGCAAGATCGTCGGCATGGCCCTGCGCCATCTTTGCCATCAGGTCCGCGGTCGCCGGCGCCACCAC
>JAIEPP010000318.1 GCA_019748335.1 Xanthobacteraceae bacterium | reverse complement strand
GCACGGCGGAACTTCTGGGCGAACTCAGGAAGCTTGGAATTCGCCGAATCGTTCTGGCCACCGGAGATCGCCACGACGTGGCCGAAGCCATCACGGCGGGCCTCGACATCGACGCCGTGCGGTCGGGCCTGTCGCCGGACCAGAAAGTTCTCACCGTGCTTTCCGAACGGAAAAACGGACCGGTCATGATGGTGGGCGACGGTGTCAACGATGCTCCGGCACTGGCGGCGGCCGATGTCGGCGTCGCGATGGGAGCCCGCGGAGCGGCGGCTTCGGCCGAAGCCGCCGACGTGGTGCTTCTGGTGGATCATCTCGACCGGATCGTGCCGGCAATCCGGATTGCGCGGCGCTCGCGCTTCATCGCGTTCGAAAGCGTGATTGCCGGTATCGGGCTTTCGCTGGCCGGGATGGTCGCCGCGGCACTCGGCCATCTGACGCCGGTCGAGGGGGCCGTGGTCCAGGAAGTGATCGATATCGCGGTGATTCTGAATGCGCTGCGGGCGTTGGGCGGACCTGCATCGACACCGGTGGGAAAGCGGCTGCCTCCCGTTGCAAGGATTGCATAGCCTTCGCCGTGGCCCGAGCGGCTGGTAGCCTCACCGGTTCGGCGTTACACTTCCCTCAATTGACAGGGGAGCGCGATCGATGTGGCAGCGGCCGTTCTATCACGAGGGCATGAGCGAACTGCAGGACCGGTTCGACGGGCGCCGCGTCGCGGAGGCGATCGAGCGGCACCGCAAGCACTACGAATTCTGGGATGACGAAAAGGCGATGATCGAGAGTTCGCCGTTCTTCTTCATCGGCACCTCCTGGAACGACTATATCGATTGCAACATCAAGTCCGGCGATCCCGGCTTCGTCAAAGTCACAGGGCCGAACGTGATCGAATATCCCGAATACGACGGCAATTCGATGTACCGCACCCTCGGCAACCTCTCCAAAAATCCCAATGTCGGCCTGTTGTTCGTCCGCCTTGACGGCAAGAGCCGCCGCATCCGCGTCAACGGCCGCGCGTCGATCCTTGACGATGCCGAGGCGCTGGGCCGGCATTTCGGTGCTCAACTGGTGGTGCGGATCGAGTGCGAAATCTACCCGAACTGCCCGCGCTATGTGCCTGATCTGGCGGGCGCAAACTTGTCGCCTTACGTTCCGCGCGAGGGGCACGAACCGCCGCCGCCGGAATGGAAACAGCGCGATTACATCAGAGACATCCTGCCCAGCGGCGATCCGCATGCGGAGGTCGTGAGGGCGAAGGCGCGGGAGAGCTGATCGCTCTACTCCGGCACCGGCGGCTTGGTCGCGAATTGCGGGAACAGGTCGGCGACAACAGGGCCGTCGGTGCGCCAGGAATGACAACCGCCGACGAAGAACGGCCGGTCGGTACGGGCGCGCTGGTCGTCCAGTGAATCGCGGCCTGCCGGATTCTTGCCTTGGGTCATGGTCTGGAACAGCGTGGTCACGGCAGGACCGAGCAGTTCCGACAGATGCGTGCAGCTCTCGATCCGGCCGAGCTTGCGTTGCACCACCTTGCGCCATCCGCTTCCGATCCGCTCGCCGACCAGGCGTTGCAGGATCGGTTCGACCTCGATGCAGGTCGGGTAGGGCGTCGCGCGCATGGTCGCCTGCGCCTCGACAATCGTCATGCTGTCGTCGATCGCAAGCCGCAGGCCGATGTCGTGCACGGGATCGCCAGGCTTCAGTTCCTCGCGGTAGCGGCTGGCGCTCTGGCTGAACGGTTTGACGTCCCGCAAGCGCGCTTCGACTTCCCAGAGCCCGTCGTCGCGCAGGTAGCCATTGCATTCGATCGTGCGCGTATGCATGTGGCGGCGTCGCACGCCGTTTGCGTTACTCTCCTGATCAGCTTGCTGGGGCATTCGTTCTCTGGTCCTGCTTCAACGCCTTCAAGTGTATCGTAAACATCAATATCGTCGCGGGGTTAGGCGAGTTTGATAATCATCTTGCCCAGCGCCGACCGCGACTGCATGGTCTTGAACGCCTCGCGAAAATTCTCGAACGGCACCACCTTGCCGACCACGGGCTGCAACTTTCCGGAGGCCAGCCAGTCGAACAATTGCGCGATCAGGCGGGCATGGGTCTCCGGCTCGCGTTTCTGGATCTGAGCGAGATCGACGCCGAGCAGGGCGCCGCCCTTGAGCAGCGGCAGGTTGAACGCCAGCGCCGGAATGGTGCCGGAGGCGAAACCGACCACCAGATGCCGGCCGCGCCAGGCGATCGAGCGAAACGCCTGCAGCGAAACCTCGCCACCGACGGGATCGAAGATGACGTCCGGCCCGTTACCGCCGGTCAGCTCCTTGAGCGTATCGCGCCAGTTCGGCTGGGTGTAGTCGATGGTCTCATCCGCGCCATAGCTAACTGCAAACGCGCGCTTTTCCGGCGTCGAGGCGGCGGCGATCACGCGCGCGCCCATCAGTTTTCCGAGTTGGACGGCCGCGATGCCGACGCCTCCCGCCGCACCCAGCACCAGCAGCGTTTCGCCTTCGCGAAGCTGCGCGCGCGACTCAAGGGCGTAAAGCCCGGTCAGATAGTTGGCCTGGAACGAGGCGCCGGCCTCGAACGGAATTTTCGCGGGCAAGTGCTTCAGCGCCGCCGACGGCACCGAAATGTATTCGGCGAGCGCGCCGGATCTGACCATGCCGAGCACGGGCATGCCGGGCTTGAAGTCAGCGACATTGTCGGCGACGGCATCGACGGTTCCAGCAAACTCGGTCCCCGGCACGAACGGCAGCGGGTCCTTGGTCTGGTAGAGACCCTGCACCTTCAAGCCGTCGACGAAGCCAACCGCCGCGGCGCCGACCCGCACGCGGACTTCGCCCGGGCCCACATTCGGCAGGTCTCTCTCCTTGATCGAGATGCCGTCGATAGAATCATAGTTCTCGACAACCACCGCCTTCATGTCACTTGTTCCATGCGTTTCTTCTTGGGACGCCAGGGCTTTGTACCGGCATCCTGAGGTGTTTGCACATTCCGGCGCGGAGCGCTACTCGGCGGCTTCGGCCTGCCGGTCGATGTCGAGGGCGCCGGCCTTGATGCGCGGGATCAGCTCGCGGCCGATCGCCACCGTGTCGTGCGGATTTTCAAAACCACGCAGCAGGAACGAGTGGATGCCGAGCCGGTAATATTCCAGCACCGCAGCCGAAACCTGATCCGGCGTTCCGACCAGGCAGGAGGTATTGCCGGGCGCACCGGTGGCGCGGGCGATCCCCATCCACAGCCGCGCGTCATGGACGTCGCCGCGCGCAGCATAGCCGAGTAGGCGTTCGGCGGAGATGTTGGTCGGCTGCGGCGCCGCGCCGGTCTTGCGTTCGACATCGGCCAGAAGCGCGTTGGCCTTGTCCCACGCCGCGTCCTCGGTGTCGGCAATGATCGGCCGCAGTGACATGTTGAAGCCGACCCTGCGGCCGAACACGGCGGCGCGCCGCCGAAAGTCCTGGATCCGGTCGCGGGTCTCGGCCAGCGGCTCGCCGAAGATCGCGAACACGTCGCAATGTCTGGCGCCCATTTCCAGCGCGCCGTCCGATGAGCCGCCGAAATACAGTTCGGGATAGGGCTGCTGGTACGGCTTGATATCGGTATAGCCGCCCTCGAGCCGGTAGAACTCGCCGTGGTGGTCGAGCGGTTGTTCGCTGGTCCAGAGCCGGCGTATCACGTCGAGATATTCGCCGGCTCTGCGGTAGCGTTCGTTCTTGGGCAGGAAGTCACCCTCGCTGGCCTGGTCGGCATCGCTGGTGCCGGCGATGATGTGCAAGGACATCCGGCCCTGCGTCAGCTGGTCGAAGGTCGCGATCTGCCGCGCCGCGAGCGCCGGCGCCACCGAGCCCGGCCGGTGCGCGATCAGGAACTTGATCCGCTCGGTGTGGTCGGCGGCATAAAGCGCGATGGCAAACCCTTCGGCCGCCGAGGCGTAATATCCCACCAGCACGGAATCGTAGTTCCACTGCTCGTGCAGGCGGGTGAAATCGACCACCCACTCGCGCGATATCTTGCCCTTGATCAGGTGGACGGCGATGCCTTCCTGCTGGGTGCCGATCATCCCGGTGATTCTGGCTGGCATGGTGTTTCCCCGGTTCGTCTTGTTGGACCGAATGAAACGCGTAACATCGCGGGAAAGCAAGCGCTTAGCGGCTTTGCCTGACCTGCCGATCAGCAAGCCCGCCATCGGAAAAACAAAGGCCGACCGCTGGGGTGCGGCCGGCTTTTGGTCGTCAACTCTGGACCGTTCAGCGTCCGGCGGGTGCCGAGTAACCGCCCGAATAGCGCGACGCCCAATCGGACTGCACGGCCGGAGAGGGCCAGGCCGCATAGGCATCGGCGTTGCGGCTCTGCTGTTGGCTGGTGACCGTACGATCGGTCTTGCCATGATGACGCTGGGCAGCCGCCGCGAACTGCACGGAAGTTGCCACGATCAAGGCCGAGCCGAGGACGGTGAGGATTGTCTTTCGCATCGTAGTTCTCCCTTTGGCGCTTTTCGCTTGCGAGGCAACGCGCCTCGGGTGTCTGCGCTATTCCTGAGATAACGATGCGTGGCGCGGATTATTACGGTCATTGGGATCACGAAGCGGCGAGCAAATTTTCTGATCAGGGGCACCGATCGGCTAAATATTCAGCAGTCGCCGTCGCCGGGCTGTAATAGACTGGCGCCGGTTGGTTCAGTTCTAATGAGAGCGTTCGAGTGAGAGCATGCCGTTATCGCCAGTGAAGCCGATAAAGAAGATTTTGCTGGTCATGTTGCTGGCCGCGTCGCCCGCGTGGGCCCAGACCCCGTTGACGCCCAAGGCGGCTCCCAAGGCCGCCACTGCGCGCGTCGCCGATGTCTGCGCGCCGATCGGAAAGACCGCAAAGGGCGAACTGGTCTATTCGATGAAGTGCGACAACCTTCCTGCTCCCCCGCCGCCACCCCCGCAGGCCGAAGCCCGGGAGGCCGCGCCCGCGGCGGCCCGGGAGCCGGAAGTCAAGCGCGGCGGGATCTTTGGCTGGTCCTACGACCGGCGGGAATAAGGCGTCGAGGCTCGAAACCGATCCCGTTGGGCTGGAATGGTCCTTGCTTCGGCCTATCCCGGCTGCAATGGATATCGCGAACCCGATTTTTTAAAGCCATCCGAGAGAAGAGATCGATGAGCCAATTGATTGTCCGCGCAGGTGAATTCACCTTCGAGGCCCGTTTCGAAGAGCAGCTGGCGCCCAAGACCGTTGCGGCATTTCGCAAAGCCATGCCGTTCGAAAGCCAGGCGATCCATGTCCGCTGGAGCGGCGAGGGGGTCTGGATGCCGCTCGGCGATCTCGATTTCGGTGTCTCCTACGAGAACCACACCAGCTATCCCGCGCCGGGCCAGATCATCCTCTATCCCGGCGGCATCAGCGAGACCGAAATCCTGCTCGCCTATGGCGGCGTGCATTTCGCCAGCAAGATGGGTCAGCTCGCCGGCAACCATTTCATCACCCTGACCTCGGGGCTGGAGAACCTGACCGCGTTCGGCAAGACGGTGCTGTGGAAGGGCGCGCAGAAAATCCGGTTCGAGGAAGTCTAGGTGACGGCGCCGAACTACCCGCGTGACCTTCGCGGCTACGGCCGCAATCCGCCCGACCCGAAGTGGCCGGGCGACGCGCGGGTCGCCGTTCAGTTCGTGGTCAATTTCGAAGAGGGCGGCGAGAACAACATCCTGCATGGCGATCGTGCCTCGGAGGCGTTCTTGTCGGATGTGCTCGGCGCACAGCCGTGGCCGGGCCAACGGCACGCCAACATCGAATCGATGTTCGAATATGGCTCGCGCGCCGGCTTCTGGCGGCTGTGGCGGATGTTCAACGAACGCAAGATGCCGGCGACCGTGTTCGGCGTGGCGACGGCCTTGCAGCGAAATCCCGATGTGGTCGTCGCCATGAAGGAGGCCGGCTGGGACATCGCCAGCCACAGCCTGAAATGGATCGAGCACAAGGACATGTCGGAGGCCGAGGAGCGCTGGGAGATCGCCGAAGCGATCCGCGTCCACACCGAGGCGACGGGCGCGCGTCCTTTGGGCTGGTACACCGGGCGTTCCTCGATCAATACGCTGCGGCTGCTGATGGAATCCGGTGGATTGTCGTATCTCTGCGACTCCTATGCCGACGATCTGCCTTACTGGATCAGGACGCCGGCGCACGAGCCGCATCTGATCATTCCGTACACGCTCGATGCCAACGACATGCGCTTCGTCAACCCGCAGGGCTTTGGCGGCGGCGACGAGTTCTTCACCTATCTCAAAGACAGTTTCGACGTGCTCTATGCCGAAGGCGCGACTGCGCCAAAGATGATGTCGATCGGCCTGCATTGCCGCGTCGTCGGCCGTCCCGGCCGCGCCGCGTCGTTGGCGCGGTTTCTCGATTACATCGGCAAGCATGAGCGGGTCTGGGTGCCGACGCGGCTGCAGATCGCGCAGCATTGGCACGCCAACCTGAAGCATCTTGCCGATCACGCGTTCAACATCGGATAGTTCAGCGCCATGAAGAAGCTTTCCGATCTGAACGCTGCCAGCAAGGACGACTTCGTCGCGGCGCTCGCCAACATTTTTGAATACTCGCCCTGGATCGCTGAACAGGCCGCCGCCGCGCGGCCTTATCCGGGCGTCAAGGCGCTGTTCGCTGCGATGAAGGACGTGGTCGAGCGCGCGCCATCAGGGCAATTGATGGCGCTGATCAAGGGTCACCCTGATTTGGCCAACAAGACCCAGCGCGCCGCAGGGCTGACCGCGGAATCCACGCACGAGCAGAACAGCCTTGGTCTGGATCGCCTCTCGGACGCCGAATTCGAAGCGTTCGAGCGCGTCAACAATGCCTACCGCGCCAAGTTCGGTATTCCCTATATTGCCTGCGTTCGCCGCCATACCAAGGATTCGGTGTTGCGCGATTTCGAACGCCGGCTGCCGAACGATGCCGTGACGGAAATGAAGACCTCGGTGGCGGAGATATGCCGGATCGCGGCGCTGCGCCTCGATCAACTCGTCGAGGCCGACGACAAGCTCCCGGTGCACGGCCGGCTGTCGACCCACGTGCTGGATACCCACAGCGGCAAACCGGCGGCGGGAATTTCGGTGGTGCTGACCGAGCTGTCGAATCTGGGCGAATCCCGCGTCATCGCGCGCGCGGTCACCAACAGCGACGGCCGCACCGATCAGCCCTTGATCGGCGGACGTCCGGTGCCGATCGGGCGTTACGAATTGATGTTCTCCGTCGGTGACTATTTCGCCGCGCGCAACGTGCCGATGTCGGACCCGCCGTTTCTCGACCAGATTCCGTTGCGGTTTTCCGTCAGCGACCCCGAAGGTCATCTCCACGTGCCGCTATTGGTCACGCCCTGGAGCTATGCGACCTATCGGGGAAGCTGAGAACTGAACCTCATCGGACAGCAAGCGGAGAATTCTGGATGTCGGGGAAGAATTGGGACAGGGTACCGATCGACGCGCAGAGCGTGGATGCGCCGCTGTCGCAGGCTGCGGTATTTCTGGTGGTCACCGTCGCGAGCGAACCGGCCGCGCTTGCCAAGGTTTGCGCCGTCCTCGAAGGGCTCGACGATCTCGTCAAGACCGTTGGATTTCGCGATCTCGGCGGCCGGCTGTCGTGCATTGCCGGGATCGGCAGCGAGCTCTGGGATCGTCTCCATTCCGGCAGCCGCCCGAAGGAGCTGAAGCCGTTTGCGCCGATCAAGGGCGCGGTTCATTCGGCGCCGTCGACGGCAGGCGATCTACTCTTTCACATCCGGTCGGAACGCCCCGACATGTGCTTCGAGTTCGAGCGGATTTTGCTCGACAGCCTCGGCGCCAGCGTGACCGTCGTCGACGAGGTTTCGGGCTTTCGCTATTTCGACGCGCGCGACCTGCTCGGCTTTGTCGACGGCACTGCCAACCCGACCGGCATCGATCTGCCGGCATCGGCGCTGGTCGGCGATGAGGATGCCGACTTCGCCGGCGGCAGCTATGTCGTCGTGCAGAAGTACCTGCACGATCTCAGCGCCTGGGGGAAAACCCCGACGCATCTCCAGGAGGAGATCATCGGCCGCACCAAGATCGACAATATCGAAATCGACGACGACGACGCGCCGCGCAAATCGCACAAGTCGCTGAACACCATCGTCGATGCCGATGGCAACGAATACGATATCCTGCGCGACAACATGCCGTTCGGTCGGCCGGGTCAAGGGGAGTTCGGAACCTACTTTATCGGCTATTCGCGCTATCTCTGGGTGATCGAGAAGATGCTGCAACGCATGTATATCGGCGATCCGCCGGGCGCATACGACCGCCTGCTCGATTTCTCGACCCCGCATACCGGCGTGACTTTCTTCGCGCCGACCCGCCCGATGCTGCAGGCGATCGTTCAGGCGGCGCAGTAACGCGCGACGTCCGTTTACCCGCTAGACATGCTGCGCCGACGATGCCGCCGCGGCGGCGCCGGCTTCCGCCTCGGCCTTGCTGCTGACGCCGTTGAAAAACGCGTTCAGCGTGACAGCCACCAGCGCGCAGAGCAGGATGCCGGATTCCAGCAGCGGCTGCAGGTCGTGCGGCAGGTTC
>JAIEPP010000496.1 GCA_019748335.1 Xanthobacteraceae bacterium | reverse complement strand
GAAAACGCGTCAAAAAGAGTTCAGGGCACCGTCATTCCGGCATCGACCACCCACGCCGCGCCGTTGACATGCGCGGCAGCGTCGGATGCCAGAAACGCCACCACATCGGCGATGTTTTCAGGGCGGCCGTAAGCGGCGGACCCTGCCCGGCGCAAAGCCGATTTGTCACGGCCCGCTTGCTCGTCGAGCTCCCTGATCATCCGCGACTCGATCGGGCCGGGCAGGATCGCGTTGACCCTGATCCTGGTCCCCAGCACTTCGAGCGCGGCAGTGCGGGTCAGGCCCAGCACGGCGTGCTTGGACGCGACGTAACCGGCCAGGCCGGCACGACCGCGAATCGCCGACGTCGAGGCGGTGTTGACGATCGCGCCCCAGCCCCGCGGCAGCATCCTGGCCAGGACGTGCTTCAGGCCGAGAAATACGCCCTTCACATTGACCTGCAGCAGGCGGTCGAACGTCTCGTCGGGATATTCGTGCAGCGGCGCGACCACGCCTTCGATGCCGGCATTGTTGGCGAAGATGCCGATCGGGCCCAGTTGGTCTTCCACTTCGGCGACAAAAGCCGCGGTCTCGGACCCGCTGGATACATCGGCGCGAACGACCATGGCCTTGCAGCCGGCAGATTCAACCCGGCGCGCGGTTTCCGCCGCCGCGCGTTCGTCGATGTCGACGACCGCGACGGCCGCGCTGCTGCGCGCGAGGCGAATCGCGATCGCCCGGCCGATGTCACCGCCACCGCCGGTGACGAGCGCCACCGGCCGTTCAGTATCGACCTCTATTGTCACGACTTGACGAAGTCGCAACCGCCTTCCGCCAGCGGGCGCCAGGCCTCCTCAGGCGGAATGGTCTTGATCACCTTGTAGTAGTCCCAGGGATATTTGGATTCCTCGGGCTTCTTGACCTCGAACAGATACATGTTGTGCAGCTTGCGGCCGTCGGCGCGAATCGTGCCCTTGCCGAACAACGGATCGTCCGTCGGCAGCTTTTTCATCTCCTCCACCACGGCCTTGCCGTCGCGCGAGGCGCCGAGTTCGTCGACGGCCTTCAGATAATGCAGGGTCTCGGCATAGACGCCGGCCTGGATCGCGGTCGGATAGCGGCCGTTGTTGCGCGGAGCAAAGCGCTTGGCAAAGGCGCGTGTACCTTCATTCATGTCCCAGTAGAACGACTCGGTGAACTGAAGCCCCTGGGCTGCCTTCAGCCCCAGCGAATGCACGTCGCTGAGATAGAGCACGGTGGCGACCACCTGTTGGCCACCTTGCGGGATGCCGAACTCGACCGACTGCTTGATCGAATTGATGGTGTCGCCGCCAGCGTTGATCAGCGCGATCACCTGGGCTTTGGACGACTGCGCCTGCAGCAGGAAGGACGAAAAGTCCTGGCTGTTGATCGGCGTGCGCACCCCGCCGACCACCGTGCCGCCCTGCTTCTGCACCACGTTCCTGACTTCCTGCTCCATGGCATGGCCGAACGCGTAATCCGCGGTCAGCGTGAACCAGGTCTTGCCGCCGCTGGCGAGAACCGCGCGCGTCGTGCCCGAGGAAAGCGCGTAGGTATCGTAGGTCCAGTGCACCAAATTCGGCGAGCAGGCCTTTCCGGTGAGGTCGGACGATGACGAGCCCGAGACCAGGATCGCCCTGTTGGCCTGCTGCACGACGTTGCGGACCGCGAGCGCCACGGCTGAATTCGGCACGTCGATGATCGCATCCACGTTCTGGCGATCGATCCACTCGCGCGCGATGTTGACGCCGACATCGGCCTTGTTGGTGTGATCGCCGCCGAGCACTTCGATTCCACGCTTCATCTTGTGCGGCGCCGCCAGAAAGTCCTCCACCGCCATTTTGGCGGCGGCGAGCGAACCGGGGCCGCCGATGTCAGCGTAGAGGCTCGACATGTCCGAAAGCACGCCGATGCGCAGCGGCGCGGCATCATCCGCCCGCGTGGCCACCGTGCCGAACCCCAATATCAATCCACCTGCGCCGGCCAGCAGCCAGCGGCGGCTCAACGAATGCTTTGCCATGCCCAAAACCTCCCTGTTGTCGGGCTCGGGCCTTTTTGACCCGATGCCGCTTGTTTGCATCCGCCCGCGCGCTCGGCGCGCGGCCGGTCTCGTTTAAGGAATCAGGCGTTCGATCAGGCGGCGATCTTCCACCTCGAAGCCGCCGCCATAGACATCCGATACCATGAAGTGCGCGCCGAGAATTTCCGGCTTCAAATCCGCGATCGGATCGTACTCGCAAGGATGCAGCGTCATCGATGCCCGCCCCGGCACCGGCGCGGAATATTTCAGCGGCGTGCGGCGGTAGGCGATGTCGGAATAGACGGTCTCGAGACGTTCCGGATGCGGCACGCGGCGCACATGGATCTCGCCGCCGGGCTGCTCGGTGCCGTCGACGATCCGGATCAGCGGCGCGGCCGGGTCCGGCGTGAAGCTGAAATCGGCGAGCGGAATGCCGCGACGCCTCACCCAGCCGCTGATCGAGCCGTCCGGGCGCTCGTCGAAGGCGTAATGGGTGTCCTTCTTGGTATAGCCGAAGACCTCGCGCCCCGCGCAGATCCCCATCGGGTCGCTGCAATACATGAAGATATGGGTTTCGGTGAACAGCCCCTTGTAGCGCACCGGCACCGTGATCATCAGGTCGAACATCTGGCCGGCATGGATCGCCATCGAATGTCCCGGCGACAGCATGAAACGAAAGGCGACGCGGTCGCCGACAATCTCGAACGGCGTATCGGCCAGCAGGCGTGCCACTTTTCCAGGCGCGGTATGCGCGATGATCTCGACCGTGCGCAGCGAACATCCCCATTCCACCGGGTAGGCCGGCGAATAGGGCGGGTTCACCCCGCTGTTCGGCTTCAACTGGTATTTGCCGAACATCTGGCGCTTGGGGTCGTCGAGGTCACTCATCACGATTCTTTCTGTGGTCAATCATCGGATCGCGGCAATCGGGGCGTTCTTCATCAGCACTTTCTGCTGGTCGCCCATCACATGGGCGTGCAGGGCAATGGCGGCTTCGGAAAGATCGCGCTCCGGCGGGGTTTCGGGTTCGAAGTTGCCGAACCGGTCGACGCCGCGGACCAGTGTGGCGCTGTCGCGCGTTCCCTCGACCTGCCGAACATGCGTGGGCAGATAGCGGATCGCAAAGCCGATCCGGCGTTTCGCCGACGGGTTGGGATCGGAGCCGTGGATCAGGCGGACATGATGCAGCGACATTTCGCCGGGTTGCAGCGACAACATCACGGCCTTGCTACCGTCGACGTCGACGGCGATCTCCTGACCGCGTGTCAGCAGATTGTCGGCGGCAAAGGTGTCGCGATGCGCGACCTGTGCCAGCGTATGGGTATCCGGGATCACGCGCATGGCGCCGTTCTCTGCCGAGCTTTCAGAAAGCGCGACCCAGGCGGTGACGATATCGGCGGGATCGAGTCCCCAATAGGTCGAATCCTGGTGCCATGACACGAAACCGGGATCGTGCGGCTCCTTGATGAAGAAGCTGCTGCTCCAGCACAGGATGTCCGGTCCGATCACCCCCTCGACGGCATCGAGGATCGCGGGATGCCGGATCAGCGCGTCGAGCCAGGTGAACAGCAGATGGCTCTTGTGGCGCATCGATCCCTTGAGCGCGCCATGCTCTGCTTCGTAGGCCTCGAGCTGCAGGCGAACGCTTGCGGCCTCCGCGGCCGGCATCACCCTGATCGGTGCGTAATAGCCATGTTCGCGATAGTGCTCGCGAGCCACCTCGGGAAGGGATCCCACGGTTTCCTCATTTCATATATGATTCATTTGTTGCATATATGAAATCCGGAATCCCCCGACGAGTCAAGCCGGAATGGTCCCGCGCCGGGTTCGGCTGGCGATCCAAAAAGGCGGTTGCCCGCGCGCCGGCGCGCCGACAAGATAAACGCTACAAGATCAGGGAAAATCGGGAGTTTGCGGCATGCGCGTCAAAGGCAAGGTCTGTGTCGTTACCGGAGCGGCGAGCGGCATCGGCGAGGCCGTGGCGCGCGCCTATGCGGCGGCCGGTGCGCGCGGCGTCGTGGTCGCCGACCTCAAGACTTCGCGGGACAGACTGGCGAAGGTCGCGGGCGATATCGATGGCCTTGCCGTCACCGCCGACGTCGGCCTTGAAGAGGACATCAAGGCGCTGATAGCGGCGGCCGAAGACAAATACGGCCCGGTCGACGTGTTCTTTTCCAACGCGGGCCTGTCGCGCAAGGGACAGGAGAGCGCTTCCGACGCCGACTGGGACGTCAGCTGGCGGGTCCATGTCATGAGCCACGTATTCGCCGCACGCGCGCTGGTGCCCGGCATGCTCGCGCGCGGCTCCGGCTATCTCATCAACACGGCCTCGGCGGCGGGCCTGCTGGCGTCGCTGAACTCGATGCCGTATGGCGTCACCAAGAACGCCGCGGTGGCGTTGGCCGAACATCTCGCCATTCAATATGGCGACCGTGGCATCTGCGTTTCCGTGCTGTGCCCGCAATCGGTACAGACCGGCATGACCACGCCGGGACCCAGCGCCGCGCGGGTCGACGGCGTGCTGCAGCCACCGGAAGTCGCCCGCATGGTGCTCGATGCGATGGAGTCCGAACGCTTCCTGATCCTGACCCATGAGCAGGTCGCCGAATACATGCAGCGGAAAGCCTCCAGCCGGGATCGCTGGCTGACCGGCATGCGGCGGCTGCGCGACAAGATCTACGGCGCGGCCTGATCAGGTCGGCGCGAACGGCTTGAGCATGCCGGCGTAGTCCTTCGCCGTCGGCGTCGCGTAGGCGCCGCGCCGGGACGTCGTCAATTTGAGGCCGGCCAGCGCCTCGGCCTGCTTCACCGCGGCCGTCACGCCGTCGACGACGGGAACACCGAATTGTCGTGACAGTCTCACCGCGAGATCGGCCATGCCGGCGCAGCCCAGCACGATGGCCTCCGCGCCCTGATCGAGCGCGCGGGCAATCTCGGCCTCGAGTTTCTCGGCCGCCCCCGAGCCCGGCCGCTCCAGATCGAGCACCGCGACGTTGCACGCGGTGACCCGCGCCCGCTCCGCGTAACCATAGCGGCGCACCAGCTCTTCCAGGGGCACGATCGAACGCGGCAGCGTGGTGACCACGGCGATGCGTTTTGCAATTTGTCCGGCCGTCACCAGCGCGGCCTCGCAAATGCCGACCACGGGAAAGCGCGCGACCGACCGCGCGGCGTCGAGCCCGGTGTCGTCGAAGCACGCGATGATGCCGGCATCGGCATCCGGCGCGCTCAGGATCGCCTGGATCAGGCCGGGCACGGCGAAGGCCTCGTCATAGAATCCCTCGATCGAGGCCGGCCCCATCGACGACGTCACCGCGACGATTTCGGTGCCGGGCGCGGCCACGGTCCGCGCGGCGGCCCCGATCGTTTCCGTCATTGACGCGGTGGTATTCGGATTGACGATCAGGATTTTTGTCATGACCGCATCGTAGCCCGGATGTCGCAGAGCGCAATCCGCTAGACTGCGATGCCTTCGGCCCACGCCGCGAATGCCTCGAGCACCTCGTCCATGACCTCGCCGTCGTTGCGGCCCGAGCTCTTCAGCACATGGAAAGAATGATCGGCCGCCTGCACCAGATGCAAGGTCGCGCGCGAGCCCAGGCCTTTGACGACGGGTTCGAGCAGGCTCAACTCCGCGAGCCCGTCGCGCGTCCCCTGCAGGAACAGCATCGGGATCTGGATATCGGCGAGATGTTTGGCCCGGTCTTGCGAAGGTTTTCCGGCGGGATGCAGCGGAAAGCCGAGAAATGCCAACCCGCGCACGCCCGGCAAGGGTGAAATCGCCTGAGCCTGCGACGTCATCCGCCCGCCGAACGATTTGCCGCCCGCGATCAGCGGCAGCGACGGGCAGCATCGTCCGGCTTCTGCCACCGCCGCACGCACCGCCGCGTGCGCCACCTGGGGCTGATCGGGCCGCTTGCTGCCCTTTTCCATATAGGGAAACTGGTAGCGCAGCGTCGCGATGTCGCGCTCGCCGAGGCCGACCGCAATCGTCTCCATCGACTTGTGGTTCATGCCCGCACCGGCGCCGTGCGCGAATACGTAGACGGCCCACGCCCGCTCCGGCCGGATCAGCAGCGCCGATACCGGTGCCGCATCGGGAATTGCGATCTCAAGCTTTTTCGCGTCGGCGGTCTTCAAGTCGGCATTCCCCGGAATCAGACTTCAAGGATGTGATCTCGAATGTGAGATTTCGGATATGTTATTGAACGTGCCTGATTCTACAGTTCGGGTACCGCGTGGGCAAATGTACGGCGCGGAGTCAAAACGGAACCACTCACCGCGCCAAGCGGCTCGACCCACAGCGTTCGATTCATGGACAGGCCTGCGGCACCACTGTAAGATGGTAAATTACCCGAACGCACGCGGGGGCTGAAACACTTTCCCGCGGCTTTTTAACGGCAAGACGAAATTTTTTGCGCCAGGCGCAAGCGAGACGGGGGACGGGCCATGCGTGGCAAGACGATTGCAAAGATTGTTGGCGTCGTGGTGGTCGTCGGCGCCGTCTATGGCTACTTCAAGGACGACTTCGCAAAGCTCTGGGCCGATCTTCACCCCCAGATTGCCGAATATCCGCAGCCGAAGAAAACCGTCTGGCTCGACCAGAATGTCAGCAAGGAGAAGCTGAGCTGGTTCTATCACGCCGACCAGGGAACGCGGACGTTCGGGATTCCCTATGAATGGTTCATGGCGCTGGAACAGCCCGCGCTTTCCCTGGTGCCGTTCGCCTCCCCCGGGATGTTCAGCGACCCTGCCTATCTCGATCGCTACGGCTTCATTCCGGATACGATTATTCCAGGCAAAACCGCACTGCCGATCGGCTTTGCCCAGGGTGGCCCGATGCTGGACCCGTCGGGCGCGCCCTGGCGCAACCCGAGCAACAGACAGGAAATGACCGGCATCGGCCTGACCTGCGCAGGCTGCCATACCGGACGCTTCACCTACAAGGACACCGCCGTCGTGATCGACGGCGGCCCGGCACTCACCACTCTTTTCGTGATGAAGCAGGGAATGGGTGTCGCGCTGCTGATGACGCGCGTGGTGCCCGGCCGCTTCGGTCGATTCGCCGACCGCATCCTCGGACCCGACGCCAGCCTCGACGACCGCGCAACGCTGAAATACCAGCTCGACCAGGTCCTGAATCAGTACAAGCAGGTCAAGGACCTGGAGCAGGCCGTCGGCTCGCAGAGCATTCTGGAAGGCTATGGACGGCTCGACGCGCTGAACCGGATCGGCAATCAGGTGTTCTCGCTGGATTTGAACAAGCCGGAAAATTACGCAGGCTCCTCGGCGCCGGTGCATTACCCGCGGATCTGGAACACGCCGTGGTTCGACTGGGTTCAATATAACGGCTCGATCATGCAGCCGATGGTGCGTAACGCCGGCGAGTCGCTCGGCGTCTCCGCGGAACTCAATCTGACCGACCCGTCGAAGGGCTTGTTCAAATCGAGCGTCAACGTGGCATCGCTCTTTGCGATGGAGGAGATGATCAAGGGCAACACCCCGCCGAACGCCAAGGACGGGTTCTCGGGCCTGAAATCTCCGAAGTGGCCCGGCGATATTCTGCCGCCTGTCGATACCAAGCTGGCCGCGCAGGGCGCCAAGCTCTACGAGACGCATTGTCAGGGATGCCACAGGCCGCCGGTGACGAGCGCGGCGCTCTACGATTTCAACAACAAGAGCTGGTGGCGGACCAACCAGAACGGCGAGCACGTCATGGTCATGGAAAATATTCCGATCGAGCACATCGGCACCGATCCGGCGCAGGCCGCTGACATGGGGGCCCGGACGGTCGCGCTCCCCGCGAATCTCGGAATCAACAAGTCCTCATTTCCGCTCGCGCTAGGCGATCTGGTCGAGAAGACCGTCAATTACATCTACGATCGGCAGGTGGACAAGGACGGAAAGCCAAAGCCCCCGCTGACCGAAGCGGAGCGCCGGCGCATGGACGGCTATATGCCGAACGAACTCCAGGCCGAACTGGCCTACAAGGTCCGGCCGCTCAACGGCGTCTGGGCGACGCCGCCCTATCTGCACAACGCCTCGGTACCGACCGTCTACGCACTGCTGTCCCCGATCGAGGAACGGCCGAAGAAATTCTATCTCGGCAACCGCGAATACGATCCGGTCAACCTCGGCTACAAGACCGACTACCTCAAGAACGGTTTTGAATTCGATACCTCGATCCGCGGCAACTCCAACGAGGGGCACCAGTTCCGCGCCGGCTATGACGAAAACAAGCCCGTCAAGGGCGTCATCGGACCGGCTTTGTCGCCCGACGATCGGAAGGCGCTGATCGAGTATCTGAAGACGCTCTGAAGCGTCGTGACGCGCGGGCAACGAGCGAAGCCGCCTGACGCGGGCCCCGCGCGCATGTCAGGCCAGCGGAACGGTCGGGTCGGGACGACGCCGGCGCGATTGACCGCCGGCGTGCTTTGGGCTGTTCTAAGGTCCTGATGACGATCGACCAGATCGCATCGCCAGAACAACAAAAACACGTCGACCTGGAAACGCACCATGGCAACCACGA
>JAIEPP010000494.1 GCA_019748335.1 Xanthobacteraceae bacterium | reverse complement strand
CCGGCCCCTGCACGCCGGCCGGTCCGCTGCATCACTACACCTTTACGCTGATCGCGACCGACCTGGAGCCATCAGCGCTCAAGGAAGGCATGACGCGCGAGGAACTGATCAAGGCGCTCGACGGCCACGCCAAGCAGGCGACCGGCCTGATCGGCATCTTCTCGAAGTAAGGGTGGAGTTGTCGCGATGAGAGGAGTTTGAGCGTGTCGAGGATCAAACTCCTCTCATTGCAAATACTGGTCGCCGTCGTCGCGCTGGGGCTGTGGCAGTTCTTCGCCACCGTGCCGGTGTTCGGCCGCATGATTTTGCCGCCGTTCTTCTTTTCCAATCCGGTCGATGTCTTTAGCCAGATCGTCCATTGGTTCGCGACCGGTACGATCTGGAAACACCTGGTCATTACGCTGTGGGAATCGACCCTGGCGTTCGTGATCGGTTCGATTGGCGGCGTGCTGGTCGGGTTCTGGTTCGCGCGGCAGCCGCGCGTCGCCGCGGTGTTCGATCCCTATGTGAAAATGTTCAACGCGCTGCCGCGCGTGGTGCTGGCGCCGATCTTCACGCTGTGGCTGGGGCTCGGCATCTGGTCCAAGGTCGCGCTCGGCGTGACCCTGGTGTTCTTCATCGTGTTCTTCAACGTCTATCAAGGCGTCAAGGAAGTCTCCAACACCGTGCTCGACAACGGCCGCATGCTCGGCATGAACGAGCGGCAGCTGACGCGGCATGTCTACTGGCCGTCGGCGCTGTCGTGGATGTTTTCCTCGCTGCACACCGCGGTCGGCTTCGCCGTCGTCGGCGCCGTGGTCGGCGAGTATCTGGGATCGGCGGCCGGGCTCGGCTATCTGATCCAGCAGGCCGAAGGCGTGTTCGACGTCGCCGCCGTGTTCGCCGGCATGTTCGTGCTGTCGGCCTTTGTCATCCTGATCGATATGGTGGTGACTGTCGTGGAGAAGCGGCTGCTGGTCTGGCGGCCGGTCGCGTCGGAGAGCAGGGGATAGCCGCGCGGCAAGTCGCGTCGCGCCTTTGTTGCACTCGCTCGTTAATTGTTACTCGCCGCGCGTGAGCCGGACGTTCATGATGCCGCCCGGGCCATGCTGCCTGCGGCATCCATCATGGTCGCCGTACCGCGATCCCGAGACGGCCGGGCGGATGCATTCTGCGCAGGATACGACGACACCGGGCTCGCTGGACGAGACCTCGCTTCGCTATGCCGGCTGGCGCGTCGTGCTGGCTTGCTTTCTGATGGCGTTGTTTCTGTTCGGCTTCGGTCTCTACGGCCATGGCGTGTATCTCGCCGAGTTGCAGCGCCTGCATGGGTGGCCGGCGGCATCGATCGCCGGCGGCAGCACGCTTTCGCTGCTGGTCAGCAACATTCTTGCGATGTTCACCCCTGAGCTGATGGCGCGGCTGGGTCCGAAACGGCTCGCTTTGTTCGGGCTTGCGGGATTCGCTTCATCGATGGTGCTGCTCGCCGGTGTGACCGAGCTGTGGCAGCTCTATGCCGCCTTCACGCTGATGTCGCTCGGCTGGATCGGGATGGGAACGGTGGTGATCGCAACCGTCGTCAGCGGCTGGTTCGAGCAGCGGCGCGGGCTCGCCATCAGCCTTGCGTTCAACGGAGCGAGCTTTGGCGGGGTCGTCGTTACCCCGTTGCTGGTGATGCTGGTCGAAAAGGTGGGATTCAGCGCGGCCATGCTGATCTCAACCGCCATCATGCTGATGATCCTGCTGCCGGTAATCGGGATCTGGATCACGCCGCGCCAGCAAGGCGCGACTCCGGCCGCGCACCCGGCCCCATCGCAAAATGCCGTGGCCAGCGAGAGTTCGCGCCTCGCGATCATGCGCCAACTGGCGTTCTGGACCGTCACGGCCGCTTTTGCGCTGGCCCTGACGGCGCAGGTCGGCGTCATCGTACACCTGATCGCGCTGCTGGAACCGAAGCTTGGTCGTGCCGGTGCGGGATTTGCCGTTTCGCTGATGACCGTCATGGCGGTGACAGGCCGCTTCAGTATCGGCCTCGTCATCGACAGGCTCGATCCGCGCTGGGTGACGGCAGTGTCGGTGGCAGGGCAGGCCGCAGCCCTCGTCGCCATCCTGCATGCTGACAGTACGCCGATGCTGCTGGCCGCCTGTGCCGTCTTTGGCTATTCGGTCGGCAACCTGATCACGCTGCCGCCATTGATCATTCACCGCGAGTTCAACGCTGCGAGCTTTACCGCCGTGTTGGGGCTATCGACAGCGATCAGCGGCACCGCCTGCGCGCTGGGTCCGGTGCTGGTCGGCATCGTTCGCGGCTGGAGCGGCGACTACCGGATGGCGCTTATGCTCTGCATCGCGCTGCAACTGTCCGCCATTGTCGTCGTGCTCCAGCCACGGCTTTCGCGATCGCGGCCGGCGGTGGAGGGGCGGGGGTAGAGGTCTCCTGTCGTCATTGCGAGGCGCGTAGCGACGAAGCAATCAAGTCTTCCTTTTTGGCGCTGGATTGCTTCGCAGAGCCTGTCATCGGGCGGGCATTCGCCCGACCCGTTGGCTCGCAATGACGGATCAGAGGTCAGCGCGCCGTCAGTTCAGCAATTTCGTATCGTCCGGCTTCTGCGGCGGCGTCTTGATCGCGATTGCCTTGATGGTGCGGCCGTCGGGCTTGGTGCCGCCATGCGGTGTGCCCTTCGGGATGATGACGAGATCGCCAGGCTTCACCGCCACTTCCTTGTCGCCGAGCCAGATCGTGCCTTTGCCTTCGAGGATGTACTGAATCTCGTTGGCTTCGGCATGCAAATGCTTGGGCGGGCTGCCGTCCTGGATCGAGATGGTCGCGCCGTCCACCGAGACGAACATCTTGTTGCGCATGCCGCCGGCGTTGGCGGGCGAGATCGCGTCGCCTTCCAGATCGCCGGTATGGATGATCTGCGCAGCGATGGTTTCGGCGGCATACGCCGGGCGCAGCAGATGGGTGACGCCGCAGCCGGCGGCAAAGGCAGCGGCGATCGATAGCGAGATGGCGATGCGATTCATGGATAGTCCTCCCCGGTTTCTTATCCGCGGATGCTATGCCGCCCGTTATGGCTTGGCCAGCGACACCAAAGTCGCCTTCTCAAGCCCGGTGCGCTGCACTATGTTGCCGTCAACCGAATGGAGGAAACCATGAAGAAACTGTTGGGCCGTCTGGCCGGGACGCTGTTGGCGCTGGCACTGACATCGGGTCTTGCCGCAGCGCAGAGCAAGATCACGGTCGCGGTCGGGGGCGGCGCCTGCCTGTGCTATCTGCCGACGGTGCTGGCCAAGCAGCTCGGCGAATACGAAAAGGCCGGCCTCGCCGTCGAACTGGTCGACCTCAAGGGCGGTTCGGATGCGCTGAAAGCCGTGCTCGGCGGCAGCGCCGACGTGGTGTCCGGCTATTTCGACCATTGCGTCAACCTCGCCGCCAAGAAGCAGGAACTGCAGTCCTTCGTGGTCTATGACCGCTATCCCGGGCTGGTGCTGGTGGTGTCGCCCTCGCACAATGCCGAAATCAAATCGATCAAGGATCTCGCCGGCAAGAAGGTCGGCGTCAGCGCACCGGGTTCGTCGACTGATTTCTTCCTGAAATTCCTGTTGAAGAAAAACGGCCTCGATCCCACCAGCGCCGCGGTGATCGGCGTCGGCCTCGGCGCGACCGCGGTGGCGGCGATGGAGCAGGGCCAGATCGATGCCGCCGTGATGCTCGATCCGTCGGTCACGGTCCTGCAGGGCAGCCACAAGGACCTCATCATTCTCGCCGATACCCGCACGCAGAAGGATACGATTGCGCTTTTCGGCGGCGAATATCCCGGCGGCGCGCTGTATTCGACCACGGCCTGGGTCGCGTCGCACGAGAAGGACGTGCAGGCCCTGACCACGGCCATCGTCAACACGCTGAGCTGGATTCATACCCATTCGCCGGAAGAGATCATGGCGAAGATGCCGGAGGAAATTGTCGGCAAGAACAAGGAGCTCTATCTCGCCGCGCTGAAGAACACGATCCCGATGTACTCCGAAACCGGCAAGATGGACCCCAAGGGCGCCGACGCGGTGCTCGCGGTGTTCAGCGAGAGCTCGCCCGAGGTCGCCAAGGCCAATATAGATGTCAGCAAGACCTGGACCAACAAGTTCGTCGATCAGGTCAAGAAGACCACCGGCATGAACGCCAAGTGATTTTCGAGTGATGTCGGCATGATGGACGAGTGCTATTAAAGTGAAGCGGTGAATCGCATGAGCACGCTGGTCATTCGCCGCGTCACCGCGCTCGATCTGGCGGTCGAAGACTGGGTTTGGCCGTTCGCGCAAACCCGCCGCGCGGAGATCGACGCGCACTTCGCGCTCAAGCTGCGTGAAAAGCCCGCGATGTGGAATGGCCGTGTCCTGCTCGGACGCAATCCGGTATTTACGGGCGAGCGGCTCAGCGCCAGCTATTTCGAGACCGATTTCGCCAGCTTTCTGGCCTGGCGCGACTGGGGCTTTCCAGACAAGAGCGTATTCAACGGTTTTGGCATGGGCGCGCTGCGCAGCAGTGATGGCGCGTTCGTGCTCGGCGTCATGGGCGAGCACACTTCCAACGCCGGGCGGATCTATTTTGCGTCGGGCACGCCCGATCTTGACGATATCAGGGATGGCGCGGTCGATATGTCCGGCAGCGTTGAACGCGAGCTTGAGGAAGAGACCGGGTTGGCGCCGGCGGACTATCGTACCGAGGCGGATTGGCACTGCCTTTTCACGGGACCCGCATTGGCGATGATCCGGCTTCTGCACGTCGATCTGACGGGCGAGGCGTTGCGTGCCCGGATTGTGGGCAATCTAGCGCTGCAGTCGTCGCCCGAACTGTCCGGCATTCATCTGGTGCGCAGCGCCGGCGATCTCACCGACGCGATGCCGCGATTCGTCACCGCGTTCATCGAAGCGCAGTTGTCACCCCAACCCTGACGTGTGGCCATTGCGGCCCCTGAAGCCGGACCGCGTCGTGATGGCGCGCCAATGCGCTTGACATCGGTCCGCGCTATCAATGTGATGGGCGCTGCTAAAACAAAAAAGCACGCAGTGCACAATCGTCCAGGGAGGAATTCATGCCGGTGCGCAAATTCGCACGCCTGCTCGTTGGGGTGTCGGCCGCCGTCGCGGTGCTGGGGATGGCGGTTTCCGCCGAGGCTCAGGAAAAGAAAATCAAGATCGGCGTCATCTTCGACCTGACCGGCCCGCTCGCCGGCGGTGGCTCCGAGCTGCAATACACCGGCGTCAAGATCATGCTCGACCACTACGCCAAGACCGGCGTCGAGGGTTACAAGATCGAGGCGGTTTATGCCGATGCCCAGAGCAAGCCCGATATCGCCATCAACGAGGCGGTGCGCCTGCTGGAGCAGGAAAAAGTCGACATGCTGATGGGCTTCTTCTCGTCGGCGCAGTGCGTGCCGGTGTCGGCCCGCGTCGACCAGATGAAGAAATTCATGTGGATCACCACCTGCATTTCCTCCGGCGTGTTCGACGGCAAGAACTACAAATATGTCTTCCGTCCACAGGCGGCCGGCGACCAGTACGGCATGATGACGACGGATTTCATCGCGCAGAATTCGATGTCCAAATTCGGCAAGGAGCCGAAGGACCTGCGCGTCGCCATCATTCACGAGGACGGGGCCTATGGCGTCGACGTCTCCAAGGGCAACGAGGCCGGCGCCAAGAAGGCCGGCTTCAACGTCGTGCTGAAGGAAGGCTATTCGGCGACCGCGCCCGACCTCTCCGCGCTGGTCACCAAGCTGAAGCGCGCCCGGCCGGATGTCATCTTCCACACCGGCTACAACCCCGACATCACGCTGCTGTTCCGGCAGGCGCGTGAACAGGGACTGAAGTTCGGCGCCATCGTCGGTCACGGCGCGGGTTACGGTGTCTACGAGAAGCTGAAGGAAGGTCTCGGCGCCGACGCCAACTATCTCTTCAACACCGACCCGGTCTCGATCTGGCTCGCCAATCAGAAGGGCATGGATCCGAAGCTGCCGGCCGTGATCAAGATGGTGGGCGAGGAGTTCGACAAGCTGAAGCCGGGCGTCGCGATCCGCTCGGCCCATGTCGGCATCGGCGCTTCCAACGCCTATGTCTTCCTCGACGCCGTACTGCCGCAGGCGATCAAGAAGTACGGCGGCGTCGATCCGGAGGCCCTGCGCAAGGCGGCGCTCGATGTGGATATTCCCGAAGGCGGCACCATGCTCGGCTATGGCGTCAAGTTCTTCGGCGAGGGGACCCAGATGGCCGGCCAGAACGAGCGCTCGTTCCCGGTGGTGCTGCAGTACATCGACGACAAATCCTACGTCGTGTGGCCGAAGAGCCAGATGCAGCGCGAGACCGTGCTGCCTTTGCCGAAGGGGACCACGTTCAGCAACCAGTAGGCCGAAAGCGGATCTGACCGAACACGGCTGAGGCAAACGCGGTAGCGGAGGTTCTGGGGTGCTTGTTGTAGACGGGTTGGTGAAGCGCTTCGGCGGCTTCACCGCTGTTAACAGCGTGTCGTTCAAGGTCGAGCAGGGCGAGATTCTCGGCCTGATCGGCCCCAACGGCTCCGGCAAGAGCACGATCTTCAACATGCTGTCGGGCACGCTGATCCCGACGGCGGGTTCGATCATGTTCGATGGCGTGGAGCTCGCGGGCCAGGCGCCGCACCGCATTATCAATGGCGGTGTCGGCCGCACCTTCCAGATCCCGCGGCCGTTTCACCGGCTCAGCATTTTCGAGAACGTGGCGCTGGCCGGCTATTACGGTCGGGGCCGCCACAGCCGGGCCAAGGCGGATGAAGCCGCAGAGAAGGCGCTGCACATGGTCGGGCTGCCGACCGATCGCCACGCCAGCGTCGACGGTCTCGGCGCCGCCGGCCTGAAAAAGCTGGAACTGGCGAAGGCGTTGGCGACCGGTCCGAAACTGCTGCTCGCCGACGAAAGCCTCGGCGGGCTTGACGAGACCGAGATGGATCAGGCGGCCGACATGCTGCGCAATATTCGCGACGAACTCGGCATCACCATCATCTGGGTCGAACACATCATGGGCGTGCTGATGCGGGTGGTCGATCGCGTCATGGTGCTCGACCACGGCGAAAAGATTTCCGAAGGGTTGCCGAGCGAAGTGGCGGGCGACCGCCGCGTGATCGAGGTCTATCTCGGCACCGACGCCGACGAGAGCCAGGTCGCGGCTGCGGAAGCGCGCCGCCGGGCAGGGGTCTAGCATGCTCGAACTGAAATCGATCGATGCGGGCTACGGCAGCTTTCAGGCGCTGTTCGGGGTTTCGCTCGAGGTGAAAGCGGGTGAGGCCGTCGGCGTGATCGGCCCCAACGGCGCCGGCAAGACCACCCTGATGCGGGTAATCTCGGGCCTGATCAGGCCGATCAAGGGCTCGATTGCGATGGAGGGGACGGATGTGCTGGCGACTCCGGCGCATCGCATCGTCGACCTCGGCATCGCCCATGTGCCGGAAAACCGCCGGCTGTTTCCGCGGCTGTCGGTCGACGACAACCTGAAAATGGGCGCCTACATGCCGGGCGCCCGCGCCCGCTATGCCGAGCGGCTGGAATTCGTGTTCGATCTTTTCCCGCGCATGAAGGAACGACGCAGCCAGCTCGCCGGCACCATGTCGGGTGGCGAGCAGCAGATGTGCGCGATCGGGCGCGCGCTGATGTCGGACCCTAAATTGCTGTTGCTCGACGAGCCGTCGGCCGGGCTTGCGCCGGTCGTGGTGCAGCAGGTGTTCGAACTGGTCAAACGTATCCGCGCCGGCGGGCTGACGGTGCTGATCGTCGAACAGAACGTGCAGCAGGTGCTGAAAGTGGTCGATCGCGCCTACCTGCTCGAGGCAGGCTCCATTCGCGCCTCGGGCACCGCAGCGGAGATGCTGTCGACCGACAGCATCAAGCAAGCCTATCTCGGGGTGTAGGGCAGAACATGCAGGCGTTTCTCGACATCTTCGACATCTACCTGCTGGAGGCCGTGGTCAACGGCATCCTGCTCGGTGGCGTGCTGGCGCTGTTGGCGCTCGGGCTCAACCTGATCTTCGGCGTCATCGACGTCACCTGGATCTGCTATGCCGAGCTGGTCATGATCGGCATGTACGGGATGTATTACCTCGTGCAGGTGTTCCACTTTCCCTATTGGGCGGCGGCGCCGCTCACGATCATGCTGGTCGCAGCCCTCGGCGCCGCGCTGCATTACATCGTCATCGCACCGCTGTTGACGGCGCCGCCGATCAACCAGTTGCTCGCCACCGGCGGCGTGCTGTTCATCCTGCAGAGCTTCGCCACCGTCGCCTTCGGCATCGACTTCCGCAATCTCGGCATCCGGTTACCGGTGCTGGCGTTCGGCGAGATGCATTTCAGCTACGCGCGATTGCTGTCCTTTGCCGCCGCGCTGATCGGCATGGTGACGGTCTACCTGTTCATGAAGCGCACCTATACCGGCACCGCCATTCGCGCCATCGCGCAGGACCGCCAGATCATGCCGCTGATGGGCGTCGACGCCAAGCGCATCTACATCATCACCTCGGCGATCGGCG
>JAIEPP010000049.1 GCA_019748335.1 Xanthobacteraceae bacterium | reverse complement strand
TCGGGATGCTGCGCACCGAAAGTCACTGCCGGCGTTGCGGCGGCCATCTCGGCCACGTCTTCGACGACGGCCCGAAACCGACCGGCCTGCGCTACTGCATGGACGGTTTCGCGCTGGTGTTTCATCCGGCGACGCCGTCGGCGTCCTAGCGCATGATCCGGAAAAGTGGTTCCGGTTTTCCGGCAAAGATCATGCGCAAAACATAACGATAGGCGTCGGGCATGATTGAACCTCGTTCAAGCATGCCCGACGGTTTTAGCCCGGCAATTGTTGCCCCGCCCGGCAATTGTGCCCCGGTCTCTGGACCGGGGCTTTTTATTTAAGTATCTGAAATAAAAAGATTTTCTACTTTGGCATAGCTCTTGCGAATCTCTCCTTCGATTGCGGCCCCTGTGTTGCGGATCTGCTGGCCGCCCGGATCGATTTTGGAGACGATGTCATGGGTATTTTTGACGCACTGAACACTTCCGTCGGCGGCTTGCAGGCGCAGTCCTTTGCGCTCCAGAACATCTCCGGCAACATCGCGAACGCCTCGACCATCGGTTACAAGGGCATCGGCACCAGCTTCGAGGATCTGATCCCGCAGTCCTCGACGCCGGAACGGCAGGTGGCCGGCGGCGTCACCGCCTACGCGCAGGCGACCATTACGACGCAGGGTACGGTGACCTCGACCACGGTCGCGACCAACATGGCCATCAACGGACAGGGCTTCTTCAACGTGCAGAAGCCGATCGGCATCACCGACAACTCACCGGTGTTCGACGGCACCACCAACTATACGAGGCGCGGCGACTTCCAGCTTAATGCGAGCGGCAATCTCGTCAACGGCGCCGGCTACTACCTGATGGGCGTGGCGGTCGATCCCAAGACCGGCAACCCGATCGGCAACGTGCCGAACGTTCTGCAGTTCGCGAACAACTTCATCCCCGCGCAGGCGACGACCGGCATTCAATATGCGGCCAACTTGCCGACCACACCGTCGACCGCGGCCTCTTCCGGAGCCTCCACCGGCACGCTGGTCTCCGTGGGCGGCCTCAACCCGACCGACTTCACCACCGGGCATAACCCCGTCGTGACCGGTACGCCGGCGCCGGCCTACACCGACGCGACGGCGGTAGGCAGCGCGGTCAACAACAAGGCCGCCGTTCCCGCGCCCATCACCACCGCGACGCAGCTCAACGGTGCCGCGAGCACGGATTCGATCGCGAACAATTTCGTCGCCGGCAACACCATCACCGTCAACGGCCAGACCATTTCGTTCAACAGCGGTGGCGGCACCACAGGTTCGGCAACCCCCGCACCGAGTACCCTCTCGATCGACGTGACGCTGCCTGGCAGCACCGTCGGGAGCCTTCTGACCGCGATCGACGCCATCAGCGGCACGACCGTCGCCTCGACGGTCAGCCCAACCGGCGCCATCACCCTGCATAGCGGCACGATATCGGACTTGACCGTCACGAGTAACAACGCCTCGGCCTTCGCGGCACTGGGTTTCGCGGCGACCGCAACCGCGACCAGAGGCGGCGGCGGCACCCCGGGTGCCGGCGTTGTGATCGGCAACGATATCGCGATCTTCACCAAGGAATCGATCAGCGGCGGCGCCGTGACCGCTTACGACTCGACGGGAACGCCGGTCAACCTGCAACTGCGCTGGGCCAAGACCGACAGTGCTGCGCTCGGCACTCCTCACACCGATACCTGGAATCTGTTCTATCAGGCCAATCCGAATGCGACCGGTGCGCAAACCGCCTGGGTCAACGTCGGCACCAACTTCGTGTTCGGCTCCAACGGATCGCTGACCAGCCCTTCGGGCTCGACCATCACCCTCAACAACGTGGCGGTCGGTAACCAGTCGGTCGGCAACCTGACGATGAATTTCGGCTCTGGTGGCCTGACCCAGTACGCCTCCACAGGCGGCACTGCGACCATCAACCAGATCTCGCAGAACGGCTACGCCGCGGGGCAGTTGCAGTCGATCGCGGTCAACAACAACGGTCTCGTGGTCGGCACGTTCTCCAACGGCCAGAACCTCGATCTTGCGGCCGTCTCGATGTCCCACTTCAACGGCACCAACTACCTCAAGGCGCTCGACGGCGGCGCCTACGCCGTCACCAACCAATCGGGTGTGGCGATCGCCGGTGCGACGGGAACCATCAGCGGTTCGTCCCTCGAAGGCTCAAACACCGACATCGCGGACGAATTCACCAAGCTGATCGTGACGCAGCAAGCCTATTCCGCGAACACCAAAGTGATCACCACGGCCAATACCATGGTTCAGGATCTCCTGAACGTTCTCCGTTGATCAATCCTTGCACCGGGCAATGGCGAGTTTCGTCTGACCTGAGGCGGTTAACATGAGTCTGAGTTCCTCTCTCGCCACGGCAATGACGGCGCTGCGCGCCAACCAGGCCGCGCTTTCGATCGTATCGTCGAACGTCGGCAACGCGCAGACGCCCGGCTACATTTCCCGTACCGTCAACCAGGTCGCGGTCGGGACCGGTGATACCGGCGCCAGCGTCAAGGTCACCGGCATCAACCGGACGCTCGACCAGTTCGTGCAATCGCAACTGCGTTCCGAGACCTCCGGCGGCGCCTATGCCGACCAGATGGCAAGCGTGCTGGGCCAGTTGCAGACCGTCTACGGAACGCCCGGCGCAGCAGGCTCGCTCGAAAGCGCGTTTTCGAATTTCACCACCGCGCTGCAATCGCTGTCGACGACGTCGGGAAGTGCGTCGACCCAGATATCGGCCGTGCAGGCCGCGCAGTCGCTGGCGCAACAGCTCAACGCAACGACGCGGGGCATCCAGACGCTGCGTTCCAATGCCGAGCAGGACCTCAACATTTCGGTCGGGCAGGCCAACACGGCCATGAAGCAGATCGCGCAGCTCAATACCCAGCTCCAGGCCATGAGCCCGAACGATCCGGCCGCCGCCAACCTGATGGATGAGCGCGACAGCGCGATCGATCAACTGTCGCAATTGATGGATATTCGCGTTTCGACCAACGGCAGCAACCAGGCCACGATCTATACCAGCAACGGCGTCGAACTCGTCGGCTTGGAGGCCTCGACGCTGAGCTTCAATTCCCAGGGCACGCTGAACGCGAATTCGCAATGGAATGCCAATCCCACCCTATCCTCGGCAGGCACGATCTCTTGCAAGCTGGCAAACGGCGCTTCGATCGACATGATCGAGAGCAACTCGATCAACTCCGGGCAGATCGCGGCCGACCTGACGCTGCGCGACAAGACGCTGGTCCAGGCGCAGACCCAGGTTGACCAGCTCGCGGCGTCGATGGCGGCCGCGCTGTCGGACACCACCACATCAGGCACCGCCGCGCCAGCGTCGCTGCTGCCAAAGGCCGGCTTCGATGTCGATATGTCGAATGTGTTGCCCGGTAACACCGTCAATCTCACCTACACCGATGCCGCCACCGGCGCCCAGCGTCAGATATCGATCGTTCGCGTCGACGTTGCGTCGCAGCTTCCGCTGACAAACGCCGCCGGCGCCAATCCGCAGCGGATCGGCGTCAATTTCTCGGGCGGAATGGCGTCGATCCTGACCCAATTGAATACCGCGCTAGGCGGCGCCGGTCTTCAGTTCTCCAACCCCTCGGGCTCGACGCTGCGCATCGTCGACAACGGCTTGGCCGCGGCGACCGTCAACGCGGCCTCGGTCACCACGACCGCGACGTCGCTGGCAAACGGAAAACCGCAACTGCCGCTGTTTACGGACGGCACGTCGCTCTACACCGGTGCGATTACCGCGACCGGGGCGCAGTTCACCGGCCTGGCGGGGCGTATCACGGTGAACGCCGCCGTCCTCAGCGATCCCTCGAAGCTGACGGTCTACAACACTTCGCCCGCGACCGCCGCTGGCGACACCACGCGTTCGGACTTCCTCTACGACCAGCTGACGAGCGGACAGTTTACCTACTCACCAGCGACCGGACTTGGCGCCGCGGCGACGCCCTTCAAGGGAACGCTGAGCACCTTCATGCAGCAGTTCCTCAGCCAGCAGAGCAATGCCGCGACCACCGCGACCCAGTTGCAGCAGGGCCAGGATGTCGTCGTCAACACGCTGAAGCAGAAGATGCAGGCGACTTCCGGCGTCAACATCGACAGCGAGATGGCGAACCTGATTGCGCTGCAGAATTCCTATGCCGCCAACGCCCACGTGATGTCGGTGGTGCAGAGCATGATGAACAGCCTGCTACAGGCGCAGGTGTAAGGCAAACGATATGGCCATCAATCCGCTCACCAGCGCCGGCGCCATGATCCTGAACCAGTCGGTTCAGACGCTGAAGAACCAGATGACGGTTCTGCAGTCCCAGCTCACGACCGGAAACAAGTCGACCACCTATGCCGGCATGGGCGTCAACGAAGGCTTTGCCATCGCCGCGCGGTCGCAGCTGTCGAACATTTCCGCTTTTGGCGATACCATGAGCATCGTCAACTCCAACATCGGTGTCGCCAACACCGTGTTGCAGGCCTTGAACGATATCGGCAAGACGATCCAGAACAGCGCGAACAGTTCCTCGCAGACGTTGAACACCGCCGGACAGAGCATCGCGCAGAATACCGCGACGTCGCAGCTCGCCTCGATGCTGGGAATTCTCAATACCCAGGCCGGCGACCGCTATCTGTTTTCGGGCACCGCCGTCACCACCCCGGCGGTCGCCTCGATGGACGACATCATGAACGGGACGACGACGCAGGCCGGCCTCAAGCAGGTGATCGCCGAGCGCAAGCAGGCCGATGTCGGCACCAGCGGTCTCGGCCGCCTCGTCATCACGTCGCCGATCGCAACGTCGGTACAGGTGGCGGAAGACGTCGCCGGCTCGCCGTTCGGCCTGAAGCTCGGTGCGGTGTCGTCGTCGCTGACCGGTGCGACGGTGACCGGCCCGTCGGGATCGCCGACGGGTGTTTCAATCGATCTCGGCGTCACCAACCCCAACGACGGCGACAAGGTCAGCTTTCAGTTCAATCTGCCCGACGGATCGTCGGAATCGATTCAACTGACGGCCTCGAGCGCGACGCCGCCGCCAACCGGCAGCTTCGCCATCGGCGCCACCCCGACGGCGACGGCCGCCAATCTCAACGCGGCGCTGAATACGGCGATCGGCACGTTGGCCAATACCGCGCTGGTGGCCGCGTCGGCGGTCGAGGCCGGCAACGATTTCTTCAATTCGGCGGGAACGGCAACCGGCACCGTGGTCAACAACCAGGCCACGATACCCTCACCGATCACCGGCGCGACGCTGTTGTCGGGTGCCGCGGGCACGGACTCGCTGGCGGTGAGTTTTGCGCCCGGCGACACCATCACCGTCAACGGCACGCCGATCAGCTTTGTCGCCTCCGGCGCGACCGGCAACCAGCTCAACGTCACCGACAGCGTGCAGACGCTGTTGAAAAAGATCGATTCGATCACGGGCACCTCGACGCCGTCGACCGTCAGCGGCGGCGTGATCTCGCTGCATACCGACGACGCGGCGAGCCTGTCGGTCTCGAGCTCGAACACGACCGCGTTCGCCGCACTCGGCTTCAGCACGACCGCAACCGCGGCCACGCCGCCGCTGCGGGTAGGCGGTTCGCCCCTGGGCTCCGCGACCTCGCTCGTCAACGGCACGGCGAACACCATCCAGTGGTACACCGGAAATCCAGGTCCGATCGCAACGGCGCGCGCGACCGCGACCGCGCGGATCGATGCGTCGGTGAAGGTCGAATACGGAATCCAGGCCAACGAGACCGCGATCCGTTCGCAGCTTCAGTCGCTCGCGGTGTTTTCCGCGGTGACGACCTCGACGACGTCGACGTACGGTGGTGGGCAGATATTCGCGCTGAGCCAGCGGATAACGACCGCGCTTACCCCGGTGTCGGGCAAGCAGAGCATCCAGGACATCCAGACCGACATGGCGATGGCGCAGGCCACGATGAAGGACGCGACGGCCCGGCAAAAGCAGGCGCAGGGAATGTTGCAGACCGTCGTCGACCAGACCGAGACGATTTCTCCGGATCAGGTGGCGAGCCAGTTGCTGGCGCTTCAGACCAGCTTGCAGGCGTCTTACCAGACAACGTCGATGCTCTCCCAGCTGAGCCTGGTGAAGTATCTCTAGGGCAGGTCAGGGTAAGCCAGGGCAGGGTGCGGCAAGGTCGGCCCAGCCCCAGCCGTTAGGCTTTCGTTAACCACGTTCATTTACGTTCTGGTTACGAGTGCAGCGTGCTTCCGGACCCTTCGGAGCTATCCATGACCGAACGCATTCATCTCAAGATCGCGACCCCCTGTTTTGCCGGGCAGCTTTCGACCGTCTACGCCGCGTCGATTTTCCATTTGCAGCGGGCGGTTCGCACTAGGCCCGATATCGATCTGACGGTTCTGATGCGCGAAGGCGACGCGCTGATCACTCGCGCGCGGGCCAATCTCGTGACGCTGTTCCTCGACGATCCCTCGGCGACCCATCTTCTGTTCGTCGATGCCGATATCGGCTTTACGCCCGATCACGTCTTCCGCCTGCTCGAAACGGAAGCGGATGTGGTGGCCGGCCTCTACCCGATCAAGCGGGTCAACTGGGACAAGGCCAAGCGAAGGCTGGAGTCCGGTCAGCCGCTGTCTCCCTCCGCCGCGCTCGATTACGTGCTGGATATCGAAGATCCCGACCACGTGGTCGCGGTCAACGGATTTACCCGCGTTCGCTTCGCCGGTACCGGATTCATGATGATCCGGCGTCACGTGCTCGAGGCGATGTGCCGGCATCCCGCCTATGCGGCGCTGCAGTTCTTTCGCGAGCATTCGCATGACGAACTCGACGGAAGCCCCAATCGATTCGCGTTGTTCGAGTGCATGATCGACCCGGCGACCGGGACCTATCTCAGCGAGGATTTTGCCTTCTGCAAACGCTGGACCGATATCGGCGGCGAGATCTGGGCCGATCTGGAGAGCAGGCTGGATCACGTCGGCCCGTCGGTATTTCACGGCGATGTCGCAACTCAGTTTGCGGTGTCGGTGGCGTCAACAGCGAGAGCGGCGAACGCTGCCTGAACTCAGCGGGCAGGGCGATCCGGCCCGGCTCCATCGCAAATCACCGGAAAGCAAAAAGGCCTCCTTGCGGAGGCCTTTTTCGTTCCCCGTACTCCTGGACCCGCGCGGTCAGGCCGTCTTGCGATCGGCTTCCTGCCGCTGTCTGGCGTCTTCGAGCAGTTTCTCTTCGTGGACGATCAGCTTCTTTGCTTCCTTGAGCGCGTGATAGAGATCGCCGTTCAGGATGTAGTTGTTGATGCCCTCGATGAAGGGCCAGGCGCTCGGCATCGTGGTCAGGATGTCGCGCACCAAACTGAAATAGGTCGGGTGGTGGCCCATCGGGTCCGGCGCCAGGTACATCAGCTGCACGGCGAGATAGACCAGCTTGGCCGGAGTGTCGGCGGTTTCGGGCGTCTGGATGTCCTTTTCGCGCAGAATCGGAATCCGGTCCCCGTCGATCAGAAGTCTCGCGCGCTGATCGGTGTTGGTGACCACGCAGGCGCCGATAATGATTCGCTCATGCGGCTTGAGCTCGACTTTCAAGGCCATGCCTGTTCTCCGTTGGAAGCTGATTGTCGGTCCTTGCCGGCAGATTCGCATCCTTTCCGATCATGGTTAACCAATCGTGAACCGGTCATTAGTGCTTGTGTGGCGCGGCTTGCTCGCATTTCGTCCGTAAGAATACGGAGGTGTGGCCCGTGGGGCCCATTAAGATGAAATTCATCCTCCTTGAGAGGCACTTATTTGGCGGGATTCATTTTTTATTTAGATTGTTGGCCGCAGAGTGCGGTGTCGCTCGATCAAAAAAGGTTGGGCCGCGACTAACTCAATTTCACGCCAGAAAGGTATGAAAAATGTCTGGTATTGTTCTCTCGGCATCGGTTCGCCAGAACCTCCTTTCGCTGCAGTCGACGGCTGATCTGCTAGCGACCACCCAGAACCGCTTGTCGACCGGCAAGAAGGTCAACACGGCTCTCGATAATCCGACCAACTTCTTCACCGCCCAGTCGCTCGATGCGCGCGCCGGTGACATCAACAACCTCCTCGACGGCATCGGCAATGGCGTGCAGGTGCTGCAGGCCGCCAACACCGGTCTCACCTCGCTGCAGAAGCTGGTCGATACCGCGAAGTCGATCGCCAATCAGGCGCTACAGACCAGCGTCGGCTACTCGACCAAGTCGAACGTCTCCGCGACGATCTCTGGCGCCACCGCGGCCGATCTGCGCGGCACCAACAGCTACAGCAGTGCGACTGCGAGCAGCAACGTTCTCTACACGGGTGCCCCGGGCGGCGCCGGCGTTGCGGGCGCTGCCGATCTGATCGGCGGCATCGGCGGATCGACCGCGTTCGGAGCATTGCTGAACAACAACACCTCGCAGGCCGCGATCTCCGCCTCGACGGTTCTCGCCAACACCTCCGCCGCGGCGTCGGACGCCTTGGCTGCGACCGTGTCCGCGACCGGCCTGGCCGGCAAGAGCATCACGGTCAACGGCAAGACGA
>JAIEPP010000619.1 GCA_019748335.1 Xanthobacteraceae bacterium | reverse complement strand
GATCGCACGATCGCTGGAAGGGCTGGAGCGGGCCGAAGCGCTCGATGTCGCGCTACGGCAAACCAGCATCGTCGGCACGCAGGCGGCGCGAACCATTTCAGCCGAATTTCTTTCCCGCGGGGACTGGTCCCCATTGGCTGACCAATTCGTCTTCACCGCCAACGGCCGGCAATGCATCGCAGCGGCCCTGGCGGCGGTGGTGCCGAGCGGAGGCCGTTGCGGCGTCGAGGCGCTGACGTATCCCTTCATCAAGGACATCGCCGCCCGCCTCGGCGTCACGCTGGTGCCGCTGGCGATGGACGCGGACGGCGTTCGCCCCGACGCGATACAGAAGGCCCACCGCGAGGCGCATCTGTCGGCGCTGTACATCCAGCCGACGATTCAAAATCCGCTGGGCATGACGATGCCGCCGGCGCGCCGTGCCGACCTGGTGCGTGTCGTCGAGAAACTCGGCCTGCCCGTCATCGAAGACACCGTCTACAGCTTTCTCGGCGATGAGACGCCGCTCGCCGCGCTCGCGCCCGATAGCTGTATCGTGCTCGACAGCCTGTCGAAGAAGGTGGCGCCGGGACTGGCGGTCGGCTTCATCGTGTCGCCGCCGCGCCTGCGCGAACGCATCATGGCCTCGGTGCGATCAGGCGGCTGGACCGCTTCGGGTTTTGCATTGACGGCCGGAACACGGATGATGGGCGACGGCACGGTGTCCGAACTGGTCCGGCTGAAACGCATCGACGCGGCACGGCGCCAGCAGATGGCGGCAAAATATCTCGCCGGCTTCGAAGTCCAGGCCAACATCCAGTCCTATCATCTCTGGCTGACCCTGCCGCCGCATTGGCGCTCGCAGACCTTCGTCGCCGCCGCCGCCCGCCGCGACATCGCGCTGACGCCCTCGACCACCTTCGCCGTCACGCCCGGACATGCTCCCAATGCTGTCAGGCTCGCGCTTGGCGCCCCGACCACCGAACAGCTCGATACCGGCCTGCGTACGCTGGCGGGGCTGCTGACCGAGCGGGAAGATTTTGATACTACCGAATAGGTCTATCGGTCGTCCGTTCGGTCCACCGAAAACGGATGCCACGCGTTCAACAAAAGTCACGCTTGATTGCGGGCGTTACGGCAGCAGCGTCGCCGGCAAGGCGTCGAACGTGTAGGTCCGAGGCTTGTTGCGCCAGATGAAGCCGCCCATCTGCCAGCCGAACAAAGCCGCAAATCCGATCAGGAACAATGCGCCGCCGAATTCATGGGTGGCGACCGCCTGCGCCAGCAGCCCGGTAATCGCGATCGCAACCAGCGCCAGCATTAGGCAGCCGCCGGCGTAGGTCAGCGAACCGATACCGCCGATCAGCGCGACGTTACCTCCGGCGTCCCGCACCTGCTGATGCAGTCGCACAACGAAGGCGCGATAGTCCCGGTCCTGCGGCGCCATCAGCGCAACCGTCTGCCAGCTCGTCGACAGGATCGTGATGCTCTGGCCGTTCTTGTGTTCGACATCGGCGCGATAGCGGCGCGACTGCATCGAGACCGGCCGGTACGACAGACGAATTGCTGCGATATCGGCGTAGGGCCAGACCCCGGACTTGCCCCTCGCCTGCCACGACATGCCGGCGTCGGTCAGCTCGAATTCATGCGCCGATCCGATCAACGAGGCCTTGTAGACATAGCGGGTTCCGGGCGCGCTTTCGCCTGCTGCCGTCTGATGGGGGAGTGAGGTTGGCAATCAAAAATCCCTGTACCGATGACGCGCGGCCCGCTTGCGCGGCGAGCCGGCTTTACCTTACAAGCGGGTCATGGCCGAGACGACCTATTTTCCGCGCCGCCTGATCCTCGCCGGCGCCATGATATCCGGCGTGCTGCTGGCGTTGGCCGTGCACATGCTGGGCGCGCGCTATGGCCTCGACCTCGGCGGCCTGTGGCGATCGGATACCCACGAATTCATGCCGGCGGGGTCTGCGATCGCGTGGTGGCTGATCGCAACCGTCGGCTTTTCCGGCGGCTATTTCACCACCAACCTGATGAACAGCGCGGTCTCCGGCCAAATTCCGCAGCGGATGCGGCAGTTCCTGATCGCGGTCGGCGTGCTGATCCTGGCCGGCGCCGGACAGGCAGCGTCCGCGCCGAGCCCGATCCCCACCATATCGGGCGTGCTTGCCGGCCTTGCGGCCTTGTGCCTCGGTGCCGTGATGGCATTTTGCGGCGCGTATTTCGCGATGCGCAAGGTCTGAACCGCCGCGTAAAATCTTGCCGTCAGGCGACGATGCGCTGGCGCGGTTTCGACAGCATTTCTTCCACCTCGGCGGCGGGACGCGGCTTGCTGAACAGATAGCCTTGCGCCTGCGTGCAACCCTCGCGGCGCAGCAGATCGAACTGCTCATCGGTCTCGACGCCTTCCGCCGTGGTGACGATGCCGAGGCTCTTGCCGAGGCCAGTTACCGCGCGAACGATGGCCATGGAATCTTCGCGCGTAGCCAGTTCGGTGACGAAGGAACGGTCGATCTTGATCTTGTCGAACGGGAAACTGCGCAGATAGCTCAGCGAGGAGTAACCGGTTCCAAAATCATCCAGCGAAATCCGGACGCCGAAGGCACGAAGCTCGTGCAGTACCGCAAGCGTCGTCTCGCTGTTCTGCAGCAGCACCGATTCGGTGATTTCCAGTTCCAGACGATGCGCCGGGAGACCGGACATCTCGAGCGCCGCCTTCACCGACGTTACCAGATTGGGATTCTTGAACTGCACCGGCGACAGATTGACGGCAATGTCGACACCCTGCGACCAGCCGGCAGCATCCGTGCAGGCCTGCCGAAGCACCCAGTCCCCGAGTTGAACGATCAGACCGGTTTCCTCCGCCAGCGGAATGAAGTTGACCGGCGGGATCATGCCGCGCAGCGGATGCTTCCAGCGAACCAGGGCTTCGAATGCGACGACCCTGTCTTTGGCGATGTCGCGGATCGGCTGATAGTGGACCTCGAATTCACTGCGCTGCAATGACGCGCGCAGATCGAGCTCCAGCAGACGCCGGGCCTGCGCACGGGCATCCATCCCGGTCTCGAAGAATCGATACGTCCCGCGTCCGTCGGCTTTTGCACGGTAGAGTGCGAGATCGGCCTTCTTCAGCAATTCATCGGGATTCTTGCCGTCTTCGGGCGCTAGCGAAATGCCGATGCTGACGCCGATGACGAGTTGATGCCCAGCGATCGTGTAGGGCTCGGAAATCCGTTCGACGATGTGGCTCGCGAGCGAGGCGACGGCGGAGGGATCGCAATCCTTGCAGAATTGAACCACCGCGAACTCGTCACCGCCCAGCCGGGCGACGGTGTCGTTGTCGGTCACGCATTCGCCGAGCCGGCGGCCGACTTCCATCAGCAGCGCATCGCCGGTCGGGTGACCGAGCGAGTCGTTGATTTCCTTGAAATGATCGAGATCGAGGCACAGCACCGCAAGCTGGTCGCTACGCTTGACGAGCCTCAAGGCCTGCTCGAGCTGCTCGCGGAACAGCGTCCGGTTGGGCAGATTGGTCAGCGCGTCGTGGCGCGCCATGTGAGAAATCTGTTCCTGAGCCAGTCGCCATTCGGTAATGTCTTCGAACGTTGCGACCCAGCCACCGCCTCGCATCGGCTGATCGACAATGCGGATCGAGCGCCCGTTCTGAATGATCGTCCGGGTCGCGGTGTTGCCGGCTTCTGCCTCGGCGATCAGACCCGCCACCAGTTCCTCGGGATCGCCGTCCCACCGGCCGGCCGATCTCAGGTCGTTGAGAACGTCGATCAGCAAGCGGCCCTTGAGCGGCAGTCCGGTCCGCTCCATCATCTCGGCGTAGCGCTCGTTGAACAGCACGATGCGGCCCTGCGCATCGAACATGCATAGTCCCTGCGACATGTTTTCGAGCGCCGTATCGAGTACGACCTTCGGTCTGTGAAGTTCGCCTTTCGAGCGGCGGTCGATCACCGAGACCGCCAGCGACATGCAGAGAATGATCGCCGCGGCCGCGGCCGTCATGAACGACATCGCTTGCGGAGGCATGGTGAGTCCTCCGTCGCCGACGAGGCTGGGATCGGGGATCAGCGTGATCGCCCCCATCCCGGTGAAATGATGCGAGACGATCGCGACCGTGAGCAATACGGTCGCCGCCACCATGCGGCCGGTGCTCTCGTGCTGGCTGGCGACGAGCAACGCCAGTGCGGCGAACACGCTTCCGAACAGGATTGATGCCAGGACGATGCCGGGCGACCAGATAATGAGGGCCGGAATCTGAAGCGCCATCATGCCCGTGTAATGCATGGCGGCGACGCCGCCGCCGACAACCGCGCCGCCGATGGCGACGCCCCATTTGTGCAAGCCGGACAGCGCGATCCAGAGGCCGGCGGCGGTCACGCCAATCGCAAAGACCAGCGATAGCAGGGTAATGGCAACGTTGAATCCCATGGTCATGCCGGGATCGTAGGCCAGCATCGCGATGAAATGCGTGGCCCAGATCCCGCAGCCGCTGACGGCGGCATCGAGCGCAATCCAGATCGCACGAGAGCGGCCCGATGAAGCCTTCGCCCGATGGAACAGGCTGATGGCGACGGCGCTCGCAAGCAGGCAAATGGCGCCGCCCAGCGCGACCAGCCGCCAATCGTGTTCCGTCGTCAGGCAATTCAGGACTTGATACATTTCGGACCCCTAATGGTTCGACACAACCCGTTATTTGTTTATCTGGCGTAAGCCGCGAACCCTTCCCTGCACCGATGGTGAACAAAGACTCAAAAGCTGCCGGAAACCCGAGCTTTCCGGCGAATTCAGGCGATGCTAGCGGTACCAAATCACCGCCGAAGGTCGGTCGCGTTTCAAGGCCGAACCGGGATCCAGCCCGGCCCATTCAGGTCCGGGTCAAGGAAGCCAAACATCGCACGGCAGGTTCGGCGCGGCTTTTTGCCTCAACACACGCGTCAAATCAGGTTGCGGCCGGGAAATTCCCGAAAACCGCCCCAACCGGAGCGTCGGAAAAGCGCGACGAAAGGACCGGCGGAACGCCGGATATTGCGACTCAAAATTGTTAATCCGGCGGCATATGTAGGCCGTATGACAGCGGCGGCCAACGAAGGCCGAAGCCGGGCTTGTCAAGGACTGCACAACGCCCCGAATTTAGCTTATGTGTCTCCACGAACGGTGCATCTGGCCGTCGTCTGTCGCCCTTCGCGACAGGTTTTTTGCCGCCCCGCCGGGAGGATGAATGCATCGGCTGCTGACCACGCTGAAGCGTGGCTTCAAGGAGAAGATCGGCTGGAAACGGCTTGGGATCGCTGCGAGTCTCCTCATCATCATATTGGCGGTTACCCATCTGGTCAGGACGCTGAAGGGCGTCGACAGCGGGGTCATCCTGACGGCGCTGACGGACATCGCTCCGCACCGGATCGCGATGGCCGCGCTGTGCGTGGTCGGCGCGTTTTGCACGCTGACCTTCTATGATTTCTTCGCGTTGCGGACCATCGGTAAGACCCACGTGCCCTACCGGATCGCCGCGATGTCGAGCTTCACCAGCTACACCATCGGCCACAATATAGGCGCCACCGTCTTTACCGGCGGTGCGATCCGGTTCCGGATCTATTCCGATTACGGCCTGACCGCGATCGATGTCGCCAAGATCTGCTTTCTCTCCGGGCTGACGTTCTGGCTCGGCAACCTGTTCGTGCTCGGCTTCGGCATGGCCTGGCATCCCTGGGCGGCGTCGGCGATGGACCTGCTGCCGCCGTCGATGAACCGGCTGATCGCGATCGGCTGCCTCGCCGGCATCGGGGCCTATTTTGTCTGGCTGGTGACGGGCAAGGAGCGCCGCGAACTCGGCCAGAACGGCTGGAAGGTGATATTGCCCTCCGCCCGGCTGACGCTGCTGCAGGTCCTGATCGGCGTCGTCGATCTCGGTTTCTGCGCGCTGGCGATGTACCTGTTGATGCCGACCGATCCCTATATCGATTTCGTTTCGCTGGCGGTGGTGTTCATCCTGGCGACGCTGCTCGGCTTTGCCAGCCACGCGCCCGGCAGCCTCGGCGTGTTCGACGCCGCGATGCTGGTGGCGCTGCCGCAGTTCAGCAAGGAACAGATGGTCGCCACCCTGGTGGTGTTCAGAATCCTGTATTTCCTGATCCCATTCGGCATCTCGATTTCGATCATGGGAACGCGCGAGCTCTGGCTCAACGTGGTCCAGCCCTGGCAGGAACGCCGCCGGCTCAGCGAGGCCTGCACCGCAAAGGCGCGGGTGCGACAACCCGTCAACAGCCGGCAGCCGTAAGCCAATCACAGCGTCGTTATCCGTGCGATTGGGTTGATCTGACCGGTTCTCTTATTTCTGCCTTACCGCTAACGTCAAAGGCGCCATGGCCGGAATTCTCTCACGCTCAATGATGTCGATCGCGCTGCTCGCCAGCATGCTGGCCGGGATATCAGTGATGTCAGGCATTTCCGCCTCGTCCGCGCAAGCGCAGATCGCGGCCGGCGACGGCGCCTTGCAGATCTCGTGGGAGGTGCGCAACCGCTTCCGGCTGTTCCGCGAGGAACGGGATTTCCTGCTGCACACCGACAGCGGACGCGGCCAAACCGTGCTCGCCGCCGAACAGGCGCTGGAGGTGCAGAGCGACGGCCGCGGCTGGGCGCGCAACACCGTGAACCGGCTTTGCATCGATCTCGCTGGCCGCGTCAGCGAGCCCTGCAGCCGCGACAACGTCAAGGAAAGCTATCTGACGCCGATCGATCACCCGATCGTGGTGCGGCTGACCGGGCCGGTCCCGGTCGGCGCCACCTGCGCCTGGTCGTTCGACGACGGCGACGCGCCGCAGGTATCGACTTTCGACTGCGCCGAGCCGATCAATCTGCGGGTCCGCTACGGCCGCACCACGGTGGCGACCGTCGACGTCTCCGCCGGAGCCGACGGCAGCCAGCGCGTTTCCACCGAGATCTCGGTGCGCGACATCTTCATCGCCGGCCTCGGCGACAGCGTCGCTTCCGGCGAAGGAAATCCGGACCGCCCGGTGGCCCTGGCCGACGAAGGCTTCTGCTTCCGCTCCTATCTCGGAACGGCAGCGTCGCAATATTATCGCCCGAGCCGCGCCGGTTACAAAGGTGGGCGGGCCTGCGAAGCGCCGGACCTGCTGCCGGTGTGGCAGAAGCAGAGCGCGCTTTGGTTCAACCCCGCCTGCCACCGCTCGCTCTACAGCTATCAGACCCGCACCGCGCTGGCGCTCGCCGTGCAATATCCGCACATCGCGGTAACCTATCTGCCGCTGGCCTGCACCGGCGCCACCATCGCCGACGGGCTGTTCGGCTCCCAGCGCGCCCGCGATTGCCCGCCGTCGAAAGCCGCGACCTGCGGAGGCACCGTCAACGGCCAGCTGGCCGAGCTGCGCGACGCCGTCACCGCCGCGAAACGCCGCCAACCCGACCGCAAGCTCGACCTGGTGCTGCTGTCGGTCGGCGCCAACGACATCTATTTTTCGGGGCTGGTCGCCGACGTCATTGTCGACACCGCGACCGAGCGCGCGCTGTTCCGGCGCACCGGCGTGATGGCCACGGTCGACGATGCCCGGGGCGCGCTGATGCGCGACCTGCCGCAGGGGTTCGCCAAGCTGCGCGAGGCGCTGAAGCCATTGGTCGGCGACATGTCCCGGGTGATCTACACCTCCTACGCCAACCCGACCCTGGCGCAAGGCGGCGCCCCCTGCCCCGGAGGACGCGCCGGCTTCGATATTCACCCCTCCTTCAACGCCGAACCGAAACGGCTGGCCGCGGTGTCGAACTTCGTCGAAGGTGAATTTTTGCCGCAGCTGAAAGGACTGGCGCTATGCCAGTCGGGCATCCTGTGCCGCGATCCGCGCGCCGACCGCATGACCTTCGTCGACAGCCATCAGGCTGCGTTCGCCAGCCACGGCTTCTGCGCGCGCGCCGAGAGCGATCCGGAATTCGACCGGCAGTGCTTCTCGGCGACCGGCGACAGTTTCAATCCAGACATCGTCACATCCTCCAGCCAGCCGATGCTGTGCAACCGCAGCCCCGGCGAATACCGCGCCTACCTGCCGCGCGCGCGCTGGATCCGCGACGCCAACGACAGTTACTTCGCGGCGATGACCTATCCGCAGGGCCTGCCGGCCTCGATGCAGCCCAACGATATTCACGATGCGACCTGGGGCGTGTTGTCGGCGGTGTATGGCGGCGCCGTGCATCCGAGCGCCGAAGGCCACGCCGCGATGGCCGATGCCGCCGTGCCGGCCGCAGCCAGCGTGTTGCAACTCGATGCGGCCGTGCCCGAGGTGATCTCGCAACCGATGGCACCGCCCGGGGATAACCGCTAGTCGCGCTGCTTCATCGTCAATGCGCGTTCGCCGTTATTGCGAGCGCAGGCGGGGGATCCAGTACTCTGCGGCCCATCGATTCAATCATTAGCGGCTGCTATCAATGTCCCTTTTTGGGCTGCCGGCTCAACCAGTCGACGCAACACAGGCGTTAAATCTCTCTGCTGGCGTCTCAAATTGCAAGGTCTCACGTGG
>JAIEPP010000111.1 GCA_019748335.1 Xanthobacteraceae bacterium | reverse complement strand
CATTCGCGCCGGCGACGCTCTCGACACTGGCATAACCAAGCTCCGGCAGATTGAGCCCGGAAAACAGGTTTTCCCCCGCGCCGACAAATACCGGGGAGACCGCGAGACGAACTTCATCAATCAGACGTGCTTGCAGGTATTGCCGGATGACGGCGGCGCCGCCGCCGATCCGGATGTCTTTGGCGCCGGCGACATCCTTTGCCCGCGCCAGCGCCGCCTCTATCCCGTCGGTCACGAAGTGAAACACCGTGCCGCCCTCCATCTCGATCGACGGCCGCGCATGGTGCGTCAGCACGAACACCGGCACATGGTACGGCGGATTGGGTCCCCACCAGCCTTTCCAGGAGTAGTCCTGCCACGGACCGCGGATCGGGCCGAACATGTTGCGGCCCATGATCCACGCGCCGAGATTTTCCATCGAACTTTTGGCGACGTCGTTGTCGACTCCGGTGCTTCCGCCCGGTTGGCCGATCATCTCGTGAAACATCTGCGTCTTCCGTATCCAGGCGGGCACTTCGTCGGCGCCGACACCGAACGGATGTTGCAGATCCTGACCAGGACCCGCGGCAAATCCATCCAGTGATACCGAAAAGGCGGAAACCCTTACTTTTCCCATCGTGTCTCTCTCTGTTCGTGACGCTCGTCCGGGGACGAACGGCGAAGCCGCACGCCGACAAATTGATCGGGTTTTATTTTGCGGATTACTTCGCGCCCACCATCACATCGATCGCTCCCTTCACGATCGCTTCCAGCTCCTTGCGCGGCACGCGCGCGCGGGCACGGATAGCAATGGTGTGGATGGTGGCGGAAGCCAGTTGCGCCAGCACGGCGGGATCGGCGCTGTCAGGCAGCTCGCCCTTCTCCTTTGCCAGCCGGAAGCAGGCGGCAAAGGCCTTGTCGAGTTCGCCAAAGCCTTCCAGCACCATGGCGCGGATATCGGGATCGGCGACGGCTTCGGAGGCCGCGGTCATGACCGTGAAACAGCCGCGCGGACCGGATTCGCCGGACAGATAGATATCGAGCGCCACCGCATAGATCCGCTCGAGCCGTCGGCGGATCGGCTGCTCCTCACGAAAGATATCTTGCATCGCCGCGCGAGCGTCCTCGCGATAGCGCCGATAGCTCTTGATATAGAGTTCGCGCTTGTCGCCGAACGCACCATAGAGGCTCGGCCGGTTCATGCCGGTCGCAGCCGAGAGATCGTCGAGCGACGTCGCGGCAAAGCCGTCTTTCCGAAACAGATCGAGCGCCTTGGCGAGCGCGATTTCAGGCTGATAGGCGCGCGGACGACCACGCCGCTTCGGTGCTGTCGGATCATCGATCCGCGTCACGGGCGGTTTTTTACTTTTTTGTACCATTTCGCAATAAATTCCTTGACCCGATTTATATTATGCGGGACAGTATAAAAATCAACCCCGCCCGCCATTGCGCCGGCAAGGTTGATCACCTGCCCAAGGAACGATCAAGGAGCCTGCCGGGGGGGGATTCATGGATCTCTATTTCTCGCCGCTCGCCTGTTCGTTGGCGACCAGGATCGCGCTGTACGAAGCCGGCGCGTCAGCCAATTATCTCGAGGTCGATCCCAAGACCAAGGTCGTGCAGAACGACGGTTCGGATTTCCGAAAAGTGAACCCGCTTGGGCTGGTGCCGACGCTGCGCACCGACGACGGGCTGGTGCTGACCGAGAACGCGGCGATCCTGCAATATGTCGCCGACCATTTCCCGCAGGCCGGCATCGCCTCTCGCCCGGGCATGGAGCGCAGCCGCCTGCATCAATGGCTGTGCTTCATCGGCACCGAACTGCACAAGGGGCTGTTCGTTCCGATCCTCGACAAGGCGGCGCCGCCGGAGATGAAGGCGCATGTCCTCGGCAAGGGCCTCTCGCGGCTCGACTATCTCGAGAACTATTTGAAGGGCCGCGAATTCCTGCTCGACCATTTCAGCGTCGCCGACGCCTATCTCGTCACCGTCATCAACTGGACGATGGCGACGCCGCCGATCGAACTGGCGAAGTGGCCGACCGTCAAAGCCTATTACGAACGGCTCCGCACCCGCCCCAGCATCGCCAAGGCGATCGCGGAGGAGTTCGAGCTCTACAAGGCCGAACTGGCGCGGCAGAAGTCGGCGGCGTAGTTCTTGTCGTCCCGGCCAAGCGAAGCGCGAGCCGGGACCCATACTCCGCGGCGTTGGTGATTGAAGAAAGGTCGCCGACGCCGTCGTTCAAATCGAGAAGCCTCGGCGTATGGATCCGCGTTCCACGTGCGCAATTGCGCACTAGGCGGGGACGACGCCGGGGATTTTTTTGCTCAGAATGGACTCTCGCCCAGCCCCGGCACGTCCGCCGGCCGCGGGCCGGGCGCGGCCCAGTGAAAGCGGCGGTCCTTCTCCGCAATCGCGATGTCGTTGATGCTCGCTTCGCGCCGGCGCATCAGGCCGTGCTCGTCGAACTCCCACTGCTCGTTGCCATAGGAGCGATACCACTGGCCCGCGCCGTCGTGCCATTCATACTGAAACCGCACCGCGATGCGGTTGTTGTCGAAACCCCAGAGATCCTTGATCAGGCGGTAGTCGTGCTCCTTCTCCCATTTGCGGGTCAGGAACGCGACGATCGCGGGGCGGCCCTGAAACACGTCCGAGCGGTTACGCCAGCGGCTGTCCTCGGTATAGGCCAGCGACACTTTTACCGGATCGCGCGAATTCCAGGCGTCTTCCGCCATGCGCGCCTTCTGCGCGGCGGTCTCTCTCGTGAACGGCGGAAGCGGTGGGCGCGACATGTGGACCTCGGGGGCTGGTGAGCCGTGCAAGTCTAACGCGATACCGCGCCGAGTCGATGGCCTGCCGCCGATCGCCCGATAGCTAAACCAAATCGGCCTTCATCAGCAGCCGCAGCGATTTCGGGATCGGGCGGGCGCGGCCCTCGCAGATGAAGGCGACGCGCACCTCGGCTGTCACCAGCACCTCGTCGCCGCGCCGCACTTCCTGCGCCAGCGTGATCGAGGCGCCCTTCACCGCGACCGGCCAGGTCACGACGTCGAGCAGATCGTCCATCCGCGCCGGACGCAGGAAATCGAGCTGCATCGAACGTACCACGAAGGCAAAGCCCGGCGTCTCCGCCTGCGCCTCGGCAAACAGCGCATGCTGGTCGGCGCCCATCAGCCGCAGATGATTGGTGCGCCCGCGCTCCATGAAGCGCAGGTAATTGGCATGGTAGACGATGCCGGAAAAATCGGTGTCCTCGTAATAGACACGGACCTGCATGTGATGGCGGCCGTCGCGAAGCTCGCCGTCGAGATGATTTGCCTGCATCCTGCGACCCCGGAAATGATCAATTGATCGTGACATGCCCTGATCCCACGGCAGCGTCAATTCTCGAATGCGTCGTGATTGATCGAGGTCAACGCAAGCGCGGTGTTGGAGGCATACCCCCGGGCACCAAGCGTGAGGGCCACCGTCTCGCCGATCTCATCGCGACGACCCGCCCTCATCTCACAAAAGGCAGACATCATGGTAAACGTCGATCGATCCGCAGCGCGCGGCGAAACCAGGGCCTATCTCGTCGGCGGCGGCATCGCTTCGCTCGCCAGCGCCGCCTATCTGATCCGCGATGGCGGTCTGCACGGCTCCAACATCTGCATTCTCGAAGAGACTGCCGAGACTGGCGGCAGCCTCGATGGCGGCGGGTCGCCCGATCACGGTTACGTCATTCGCGGCGGCAGAATGTTCACCGACGAGGCCTATATCTGCACGTTCGACCTGCTGTCGTTCATTCCGTCGCTGACCGACCCGAAAAAAAACGTTCGTCAGGAGATCCGCGAATTCAACGACAAGCACATCCCGCATTCGCACGCGCGGCTGGTGCGCGGCGGCAGGAAGGTCGACGTTTCCGACCTGGGATTTTCGAATCAGGACCGTCTCGACCTGATCAAGATCATGGCGACGTCCGAAGCGCCGCTCGGCGCCAAGCGGATCGAAGACGTCTTCGCACCCTCGTTCTTCACCACGAACTTCTGGTACATGTGGGTGACGACCTTCGCGTTCCAACCTTGGCACAGCGCCGTCGAACTGAAGCGCTATCTGCATCGCTTCATCCAGGAGTATCCCCGTATCCACACGCTCGGTGGCGTTCGCCGCACACCGTATAACCAGTACGACTCCATCGTGAGACCGGTGATGAGCTGGCTGAAAGCGCACGGCGTGCGCTTCCAGACCGGTACCGCCGTCACCGATCTCGATTTCGTCTATGGGCCGCGCGGCAAGGGCGTCGAGCGGCTGCACTGCGTCCGCAACGGCAAGCCGGAGCTGATCCCCGTCGGTGCCGACGATCTCGTGTTCGTCACCAACGGATCGATGACGAGCGCATCGAGCCTCGGTTCGATGACCCGGCCGGCCGAGCTGCACGCCCGCGATGGCAAGACGGACGGCTCATGGGCGCTATGGGAAAGGCTCGCCGCCAAGGACGCCGCGTTCGGCCGGCCGTCGGCCTTCAACGGCAAGATCGACGAATCGAAATGGCTGTCGTTCACGGTAACGATGCGCGATCCTGTATTCTTCGATCTGATGGAAAAATTCACCGGCAACGCCGCCGGCACCGGCGGTCTCGTCACCTTCACAGATTCGAACTGGCTGATGTCGGTGGTGCTCGCAGCCCAGCCGCACTTCATCGGCCAGCCCGACGATATCAGGGTGTTCTGGGGCTACGGCCTGTTCGTCGATCAGGTCGGCAACTTCGTCAAGAAGAAGATGTCGGACTGCAGCGGCGAGGAACTGATGACCGAACTGCTCGGCCATTTGCGCTTCGAGGCACAAAAGGACCTGATCCTGAAAACCTCGAACTGCATCCCCTGCATGATGCCTTACATCACCAGCCAGTTCATGCCGCGCGTGCAAGGCGACCGGCCGCCCGTCACGCCTCCCGGCACCACCAACCTCGCCTTCATCGGACAATATTGCGAGATCCCCGACGACGTGGTGTTCACCGTGGAATATTCCGTGCGCGCGGCGCAGACCGCGGTGATCGCGCTGCTCGGCCTCGATAAGGAAGTATCGCCACTGTACAAGGCGCAATACGACCTCGGCGTGCTGCTGGGCGCGGCAAAGACCCTGGTCCATTAGCGCCCGGAGGCACGCTTGAAGCGGCCGCGCGGCGAGCTACGACACCGCCGCGCCTGCCCCGCCCAGCGTCACCAGCACGATCTCCGGGGGCACACCGAGACGGAACGGCATGATGCTGCAGCCGAGGCCTCCGGACACGATGACGTCGCTGTTCATCCGGATGTGACCGTAGGCCAGCCGCTGCCCGGACGGCGAGACCGGCGACCAGCCCAGCATCCGCACCTGGCCGCCATGGGTATGCCCGGACAGTTGCAGCGCCACCCGCGACGGCACGCGGTGGGCGACGTCGGGCTCATGCGCCAGCAGAATCAACGGCGCATCATCGGTGACCTTCTTCAGCGTCGCGCCGAGATCGTCGACGCCGATCCGCCGCACCGGCCTGAATCGGCGCGCCGGAATATATGCCAGTTGATCGCCGAGACCGGCGAGCCAGAACGGCTGACCGCCCTTGCTGAGGCGCCTGGCGTCGTTTTCATATACCGGGATGCCGGCAGCCTCCAGCGCGCGGCGGGCGTTGACCGACCCCTGCCCTTCGCGCTGTACCGTCTTGTCTTCCCACCAGTCGTGATTGCCGAGCACGGCATGCACGCCGTGCGGCGCCTTCAGGCCGGCCAGCACCGGCGCCCATTCGTCGGCGGGAATGAAGCGCGTGACATGGCAATGTCCGGCGACGTAGTCGCCAAGCAGCACGATGATGTCGGCGTTCAGCGCGTTGGTGCGCTCGACGATCCCATGAATGCGATCGATCGACATCCAGGGATCGCAGGCATGGAGGTCGGCGATGGCCGCGATCCTGAGCTGAAAACCCTTCGGCCATCGCGGCGGCGTCAGGTCGTATCGTGTGACGCCGAGTTGCAGCACGGGTTCGCTGAACCCGTAAGCCGTGGTGGAGACGCCGAACGCGCCCATTCCACCCATGGATTTCAGAAAATGACGGCGTGAGAACACGTGACCACTCATGATGCTCACGAAGGATCGTGGCGGATTGAGCCGGAATTGCGATGTGTTTGTGCAGATCGTCAGCAGCGTGCGTGACAAAGGGTTAATGTGTTAACGTCACCACCTGCTCCGGCAGCAAGCTGCGACAACAGCACTGGATTGGTCTCGATCGGAAAAATCTCGATCGTGATATCGACGGCTACTCGTCGTCTTCGCCGCCGCCGAACAAGCCGAACTGCGCTGGATCGCGCGTGGGTTCGGCAAGGCCGAGATGTTTGAACGCGTGCGAGGTCAGAAGCCGGCCGCGCGGCGTGCGCTGCAGGTAGCCGCACTGGATCAGAAACGGCTCGATGATGTCCTCGATGGCGTCGCGCGGCTCCGACAGCGCCGCCGCCATGGTCTCGACACCGACCGGGCCGCCGCCATAGTTCATCGCGATGGTCGTGAGGTAGCGCCGGTCCATGGCGTCGAGGCCGGCGGAATCGACTTCGAGCGCGCTCAGCGCGTGATCGGCGATGGCGCGATCGACCGAACTGGCATCCGCCGCGGAGGCAAAATCACGCACCCGCCGCAGCAGGCGACCGGCGATGCGCGGCGTGCCCCGGGCGCGGCGCGCGATCTCGTTGGCGCCGTCGGGCGACATGCCGATATTGAGCACGCGGGCGCCGCGGGTGACGATCTTCTCGAGTTCTTCCACGGTGTAGAAATTCAGCCGCACCGGAATGCCGAAACGGTCGCGCAGCGGATTGGTCAGCAGGCCCGCACGCGTCGTGGCGCCGACCAGCGTGAATTTCGCCAGGTCGATCTTGACCGAACGCGCCGCCGGCCCCTCGCCGATGATGAGATCGAGCTGAAAATCCTCCATCGCAGGATACAGCACTTCCTCCACCGCGGGGCTCAAGCGATGGATTTCGTCGATGAACAGCACGTCGCGCTCTTCGAGATTGGTCAGCAGGGCTGCGAGATCGCCGGCCTTGGCGATCACAGGACCGGAGGTGGCACGAAAGCCGACGCCGAGTTCGCGCGCCACGATCTGCGCCAGCGTGGTCTTGCCGAGACCGGGCGGCCCGACGAACAGCACGTGATCGAGCGCCTCGTTCCGCTTGCGCGCGGCCTCGATGAAGATCGAGAGGTTCTTGCGCGCCTGCGCTTGTCCGACGAATTCCGACAGCAGTTGCGGGCGCAGCGCGGTATCGCCGACATCGTCGGAGCGGCGCTCGGGGGTAACGATGCGGGAGGGCGTGTTCATGGGGCGATGCTAGCACGGTGCAGGGGTTTCGCGAGCCACCAGCACAGGCCGGCCGGAACGATCGCGAGGACGCCGAGCATTGCCGAAAGCGTCACGGCCTGGCGCACGGACCGGACATCCGGCAAAATCACAGCCGACGATTCCGACGGCACCACAAACATGCCGAACGCGACGAAGCCGGCGACGGCAATGGCCGCGGCGAGCCACGCCATCCAGATCATGTTGATGCCGCCATAGACCGCGGCCAGCGCGAATATCAGTCCGGCGACGATCGACGGCAACAGCGATGCCAGCACCGTTACGAATGCCAGCAGCCAGACCGCGACCGAGACCATCGTGCGCATCGCGTCGAGTTCGATCAGCGCCAGAAACATTTGCAGCAATACGGCTCCGAACGCGACCGCGATCAGCGAAATCAGCGCCGCCATCGTCAGCGGTCCGACGACTGAAAATATCACGACGATACCGATCGCACGCACCAGACGCTGGAACACGGCGCCGGCGGAATAACTGCGGGACGCGCTCACTTCGCCAGTTCCTTCAGCCCGAGCCGGATCAGCTGCGCGGTCTCGGCGTTTTCGCCGGCGCTGCGCGAGGCGTGGGCAATGGCTGCGGCCGCCTGCGGCTGGCCGTAGCCGAGATTGACCAGCGCCGAGATCGCGTCGGTCACCGGGCGCGGCGCGCGGTCGTTGTCGATGGCGCCGGACAGATGCACCAGCGCGGGGTCGACAGTGGCAAATTGAGGCGCCTTGTCCTTCAACTCGGTGACGATGCGCTCCGCCACCTTGGGCCCGACGCCGGGCGTGCGCGTCACCGCGGCCTTGTCGCGCAGCGCAATCGCGTTCGCCAGTTCGGCCGGCGGCAGCGTCGACAGCACCGCCAGCGCCACCTTGGCGCCGACGCCCTGCACCGTCTGCAGCAGGCGGAACCACTCACGCTCGACGTCGCTGCGAAAGCCGAACAGCTTAATCTGGTCCTCGCGGACATAAGTCTCGATCGACAGTACCGCGGCCTCGCCCGGTGACGGCAGCGCCTGCAGCGTGCGCGACGAGCAATGCACCTGATAACCGACACCGCCGACGTCGAGGATCACGTAGTCTTCGCCGTAGCTGTCGATCAGGCCCTTGAGTTTTCCGATCATGACGACACACCCACGCTGTCCAAGCTCCCTTCCTCCTTGCGGGGAAGGGCTGGGGAAGGGGGTAAG
>JAIEPP010000122.1 GCA_019748335.1 Xanthobacteraceae bacterium | reverse complement strand
CTCCTGACCTGGCTCAGGGAATGCTCGCCCGACATCGTCTGCCTGCAGGAGATCAAATGCGTCGACGACGCCTTTCCCCGGCTGGAGATCGAGGCGCTCGGCTACAACGTCGTCACCCACGGCCAGAAGACGTTCAATGGCGTCGCCCTGCTCTCGAAGCTGCCGTTCGAGGAGACCAAGTCCGGACTGGCCGGCGACGACGAGGATGCCCATGCGCGGTTCCTTGAAGGCGTGGTGACGCTCAAACACGGCGTGGTGCGGGTTGCGTGCCTTTATCTGCCCAACGGGAATCCCGTCGATACGGAGAAATTTCCTTATAAACTCAAGTGGATGTCGCGGCTTCTTGAGTACTCTCGCGAGCGACTTAAAGCGGAAGAGCCGCTGATCCTCGCCGGCGACTTCAACGTCATTCCGGCCGCTGCCGACGTCTACAACCCCGCCGCCTGGGCCAATGACGCGCTGTTCCGCCCCGAGACCCGCGAAGCCTTCCAGTCCCTGCTCGGCCTCGGCCTGACCGATGCGCTGCGTGCCGTCACCGACGCGCCGGGCCAGTACACCTTCTGGGACTACCAGGCCGGCGCCTGGCAGAAGAACTGGGGCATCCGGATCGACCACCTGCTGTTGTCGCCGCAGGCCAGCGACCGGCTGACCCATGTCGGTATCGACAGCTATGTGAGGGCCTGGGAGAAGCCGTCGGACCACGTGCCGGTGTGGGCGGATTTCGATCTCGACGCGGCGTGAGGTGGTGGGTACGGCGCGAGCGCCCTTACCCACCCGACAAGATCAGTCCTTGCGGCCCTGCACCCAGTGCTCGAGCATCTGCAGCGCCATGGCGCGGTCGTCGTCGGACGCTTTTGTAATCGCCCGGTTGTAGCTTTCCTTGATCCAGGCCTCGTCCGTCGTGGCGCTGTCGCGCGCCAGGGTCAGCCACATCAGCCCGCGAGCGCGCTGCGGCGGCAGCCGGTCGCCGTTGAACAGCATCTGGCCGAGCAACGCCTGCGCCTGATGCTGGCCCTTCTGGGCAGCCAGACCGAGCCAGCGCGCGCCATAGCGGAAATCATCCCGCGAAGCGTCCGGGGTCTTCAGGTAAAGCCGCGCCAGATCGTATTGCGCGTCGGCATTGCCGAAATAGGACGCGGCATAGGAGAACATTTCCCGCGCCCGCTCGGTGTCGACCTTGATCTTGGAATTCGGGATGCCGTTGAGGTAGTAGCGCCCCAACGCCACGAAGGCGTTGGCGACGATCGCCGCCTGCGGCGCCGATGGGCTGTCTTCGGCATGGGCATTGGCGATGCGGCTGAAATATTCGAACGCGCGGACATCGTCCTGGGCGACGCCGTCGCCGTCGGCATACATCCGCCCGAGCTTCCACTGCGCGACGGGATGGCCGCCCTTGGCGGCGTATTGCAACGAATTCAGGGTCGGCGCGGAAGCGGCAGTCGCGGCGGGCGCCGCCACCTTCTTCAGAGCCTGGGCAGTGAGTGCAGCCGCCGCCGGCTGGGACACCAGCGGGATCGTGGCGTCCTGATTGGCGGGGGCGCCATCGAACGCGAATCCGGGGGCGGCCACCGGCGTGGCCCCCAGCATCAACGCAAGAATGATACGCCTAGATGTCCGCATAACACTGTTTCTCGTGAGCACCGCCCGGATGGGTGACAGCCCCATCTACCGCTGGCCCAACCTGCTGGGCATATTTCCACAGCGCACCCGACGTGTGGTTAGTCGCGCGGGGCTGCCATTTGGTCTTACGTTCAGCGAGCTCTTTCTCGCTCAATTTTACGTTAAGCGTGCCGACGTCGGCATCGATCTCGATGATGTCACCATCCTGCAACAGGGCGATCGGGCCGCCGACGGCCGCTTCCGGCCCGACATGGCCGATGCAGAACCCGCGGGTGGCGCCGGAGAATCGGCCGTCGGTAATGAGGGCCACCTTGCCGCCCATGCCCTGGCCGGTCAGCGCCGCCGTTGTCGACAGCATTTCCCGCATGCCGGGCCCGCCGCGCGGGCCCTCGTAGCGGATCACGAGGACTTCGCCCTCTTTGTAGGTCTTCTTCTGCACCGACTCGAAGGCGTCTTCTTCGCGATCGAAGCAGCGAGCAGGACCGGTAAATTTGAGCTTCGACATGCCCGCGACCTTCACGATCGCGCCCTCTGGCGCGAGATTACCCTTGAGGCCGACCACACCGCCCGTGACGGTGATCGGCTTGTCCGCGGAACGCACCACATCCTGGTGCGGGTTCCACTTCACGCTCTTGAGGTTTTCGGCGATCGTTCGGCCCGTGACGGTAATGCAATCTCCGTGCAGGTAGCCATTATCGAGCAGCGTCTTCATCAGAAGCGGTATGCCACCAACTTCAAACATGTCTTTGGCAACATAACGGCCACCGGGCTTCAAATCCGCGACATACGGAGTCTTTTTGAAGATTTCGGCGACATCAAATAAGTCAAATTTGATTCCACATTCGTGAGCGATGGCCGGCAGGTGCAGCGCAGCATTGGTCGATCCGCCGGACGCGGCCACGACAGCGGCGGCGTTCTCCAGCGCGCGGCGGGTAACGATGTCACGCGGGCGAATGTTGAGGGCGATCAGGTCCATGACCTTCTCGCCGGCGGCGGTGCAAAAGGCGTCCCGGATCTCGTAAGGCGCGGGCGCGCCGGCCGAATAGGGCAGCGCCAGGCCGATCGCCTCGGACACGGTAGCCATGGTATTGGCGGTGAATTGTGCACCGCACGCACCGGCCGAAGGGCATGCCACCCGCTCGATTTCGTCGAGATCCGCATCCGACATTTCACCGACCGAATGCTTGCCGACGGCCTCGAACATGTCCTGCACTGTGACCTGTTGGCCACGGAAATTGCCGGGCAGGATCGAGCCACCGTAAATGAAGATCGAGGGCACGTTGAGCCGGACCATCGCCATCATCATGCCCGGCAGCGACTTGTCGCATCCGGCGAGGCCAACGAGGGCGTCATAGGCATGGCCGCGGACGGTCAGTTCGACGGAATCGGCGATGCATTCGCGCGACGGCAGCGACGAGCGCATGCCGTCATGGCCCATGGCGATGCCGTCGGTGACCGTGATGGTGCAGAATTCACGCGGGGTGCCGCCGGCGGAAGCGACGCCCTTTTTAACGGCCTGGGCCTGGCGCATCAGCGAAATATTGCAGGGGGCGGCCTCGTTCCAGCACGATGCCACGCCGACGAAGGGCTGGTGGATCTGCTGGGTGGTCAAGCCCATGGCGTACAGATAGGACCGATGGGGCGCGCGCTCGGGCCCCTCCGTCACGTGACGGCTCGGCAACCTGCTCTTGATGTTGGTCTTGGCGTCCATGGCGACCACTTTTCCCGATCAGTATGATTTCATAGAGAGGTGTGGCCAAAAAGCGGCGCAAGCACGTTCTACCCATGAGAACGCTCAAATGCGCCCGGACTGTTGCGACCGCGCAACAATCGTTGCGCCTAGGCCACCATTGACGCCACTATCCAGGCTACTTACGAGGAGCCCGGATGGACCGGAAGTTGTTCGATCGCATTGAGACCCGGCCGTCGCCGCCACCGGATCTCCGACTTGTCGACCGCCAGCCTCAGGTGGGGCCAGCGCTGAAACAGCGACTTCAGCGCGCATCTGGCTTCAAGCCGCGCGAGCTGATGGCCGAGGCAGAAGTGGACGCCGGTGCCGAAAGCGATATGGCGGTTCGGCCTGCGTTGCAGGTCGAGCTGCTCGGGATGCGGATTGGCCAAGGGATCCATGTTGGCCGCCGCCAGCATCGCCATCACCTTGTCGCCCTTGCGCAACGTGACGCCGTCGAGGTCGACATCGCGCCTGACGTAACGCGGCTTGGTGAATTGCACCGGCGTGATGAACCGCAGAAACTCCTCCACCGCGAGATCAAGACGGCTCCAATCCGCCTCGAGCCAGTCGCGGAGTCCGGGGTTCTTCAAGAGTTCGTGGACCGAACCGCTGATCAGGTGCGTGGTGGTCTCGTGGCCTGCGAACAGCAGCAGGAAAATCATCGCCACCATTTCATCGCCGCTGATCTGCGCGCCCTCCTTCTCGACCCGCACGATTTCGGCGATCAGGCCCTCGCCGCCGGATCGCCTGACGGTCTCGACATGCCGTTCCATGTAGCGCCGCATCGCCAGCATGTTGGGGATCGCGGCGAGAAATCCCACCATGCCGGTGAAGCGGGTGAAGCCGCTGGCCCAGGCGATGAACTTTGCGCGGTCGGCCGCGGGCAGCCCGAGCAGTTCGGAGATCACCACCAGCGGCAGTTTTCGCGCATAACGATCGACCAGATCGCTCGGACTTCCCTCGGCGAACAGTTCGTCGGCGAGCGCATCGCCGATCGCCTGGATGTGCGGCTCCATCCCGAGCACGGCACGGCGCCGAAATGCCTCGTCGACGATGTCGCGCAATCGCTTGTGGCCGGGATCGTCCATCGACAGCATGCTGTTGGCGAGCGTGCGGACCACCTTCGGCATCCACCACCGCAGTCCGGCAACCGTCCCGTCGTCCTTGCGGATCGTGAAGGTTTCGGTGTCCTTCAACACCCGGTCGGCCAACGCCTGTGTCGTCGTGGTCCAGACCTGGCCCACGATCGGAAAATGCACCCGCACCACCGGCCCCTGCGCGCGTAGTTTCTCGATCGCGGCGGAGGGATTGCGAAAGTAGTCCTGACTGGCGAAATCGGCTTGAAAGCTCATGCGCGGTTCCCTGGCGACGGGCGCCTCAAACGTGTGAGGCAAATGCGACGCATGCAATAGCCGATCATTGAATACGGGTTCGCGATCTCGCGGTGTTGATCACCCGAGGTTTTGAATTTCGTTTGCCCTCTCAGCGATCCGGAAAAGTGATGCTGTGGCGTCACCGCCCTCACGTCGGAAGTGGCAGCCCCTCACCCTCGCGCGACAATCACGCCCAGCAGAAACGCCGCCAGCAACGCGCCGAGCGGCGCCTCCCGTGTCGCGTTCGCCAAAATGTCCAACGGCATGCCCGGCCTGCGGGATTCCTTGATCGCGTTGCCGATCCCTTTCACTGCTGTTCTGGCGGTCTCCGCCGCCCGGGCGCCAACAGACGCTTCAACATCGTCGGGTGCATAAGGTGGTATCGTGTGTTCGTCGGCCATGTCGTTGATCCCGGTTTCCTCGACTGGGCCAATGGCGAGGGAACCAAATTGTTCCCCTGTCAGGTAAGCCCGCCCGATCAGAGCTCCACCTGACCGAACATGGGGGACTGCAGCGCTGCCCGTTTGGTAACGGGAAAAGACAGAATACTTGGCCGCGAGCCTCGCTATTTGGCGAAACGACACTATATGTGGACGTATCACCGCGCGCCCCCGGCTGTTATCGGTGACTGAGAGCGTTGCGCTCCCGCCTCGATCAGAAAGGCGGTCAAATGCCAAATCCCCCCGAATTCGATCCAGGCGACACAATCCGGCACCCGGTTCTATCGGGAACTCGCCATGGCAAATAACACCGTCATCCGGGATGCATATGGCACGCCGGCCGTATTCGCCGGGTCGAAAACAGGCAGCGACGATGCTCCCTTTGTTTTCATCCGAGTGGGAGATGAGGAGCGTCGCATGCGATGGACGGAATGGGATGCGCTCCCGCCGTGGACCGGCCCTACTCCGGTCTGGGCAAAGAAGAAACCAGGCCCGTCACTCTGACTGCGTCTCACGACAGGAAACCGATGCGACAGCTGCAAAACATGGCATTTGAACTTTTCCGGCCGATGGCATGAGTCCGACCGTCCATGATCCATTGAAGCTCACCTTGCCCACATTGCTGTTCCAGAACGGACTGCCGGATCTGCCGGCGCTACTGATCGAGCCACATCGCAACCACGCCGGCGTCTGGCGCATCAAATTCAACTACGAAACCGTCGAGCCGCTCTCCATGTCTGCCGAACAGGCGTCAGCAATGATTCCCCTGCTCCATGAATTGGGTGAAGCCGAATTGGCCGACGAGATCGACAGCGCCGTGAAAAGTGCGACGCGTTATGCGTCGATGTAAAGAAGCTTCGTTTAACCACACAGGGGCTAAAATGAACAAGACGCTCGTCGTGTTGATGCTTTGTGCATTCGCGCAGAGCGCGCATGCCAAGGAGCCGGTCTGCCGCGACATCGCAACATCAAGCGCGCGGCTGGCTTGTTACGATCTGGCATCGCCTCCCAAACCGGAACAGCGCGCGGTCAAGGAGAGCGACGCATCGCGACCTCCATACAACGATCCGTTCATCGCGGAAGACGCCAGAACGACGGCCAAGCTGAAGAACATCTGCCGTGGTTGCTAGACTCGAAAACGGAGGCCGCCGACTCACGTGACAATCGAATTAGCGAGCGTGCAGATCAAGCAAAAGCCCTGGGGAAGCACCAATCTGCTTCCGTGGAACGGCACGTCGACGGACGGCAAGCCAGTCGGTGAGGTATGGTTTCAACGCGCCGACGCCACGGCGCCGGACACGGCATTGCTGCTCAAGCTGCTGTTCACGACGGAGCCGCTGTCGATCCAGGTTCATCCCGACGATGCCTTCGCGCGGTCGATCGGGTTGGCCAACGGCAAGACCGAGGCTTGGTACATTCTTTCCGCCGAACCGGACGCTCAGGTCGCCCTCGGTCTCAAGCACACACTGTCTTCGCCGGCGTTACGATCAGCCATCGCGGACGGTTCGATCGTCGACAATGTGCAATGGCATCCCGCGCGCGCGGGTGACGTGGTCTTTGTGCCGGCCGGCACCATTCACGCGATCGGCGCCGGTATCGTTCTTGCGGAAGTTCAGCAGCGAAGCGACGCGACCTTTCGGCTTTTTGACTATGGCCGGCAGCGCGAGTTGCACATCGACAACGCCGTCGTTGCTGCCATCGCCGGCCCTGCCGCACGCCAGTCATCTCCGATGCAATTCGATGAAGCGAGAAAAGCCGTTGTGATCGACGCGCATTTTATCCTGGAGCAGGTCGAATTTCTTCCCGGCTCGATCTGGACGATCGAAGTTGAGAAGGAAGCCTGGCTGCTCGCCATTGCCGGATCCGCCCGGATTGGATCGGTCAAGATCGCTCCCGGCGAAGCCATCTTCGCGGAAGGCGATCGTGCCGACATCCAGGTCGGCGATCTCGGCCTGAAAGCGCTGCTGGCCTATGTCGGCCCCCACGTGAATCCGGGGGCGCTCAAACTACGACACGACAACGTCGGACATCATTCGTCTCTGGCGCCGTCGATCTCCGCCGTATCGGAAACTCTCCTGCCCAAAACACCCGAGGCGCAAACGTGACGGCTTCAAATCGAATAGCTTTTATCGGCAACTCGCTGCCGCGCCGGTGCGGCATCGCAACGTTCACGACCGATCTGCAGAACGCCGTGGCGGCCTCGCGCGGTGACCTGGAAACGGTCATCGTGGCCATGACCGACCATGGCCAGATCTACGATTACCCATCCACCGTCGGATTCCAGATCAACGACAATCGTCCCGAGGACTATATCCGCGCGGCGCAATTCCTGAATAGCGGCCAGTTCGATGCCGTTTCGCTTCAGCACGAGTTCGGCATCTTCGGCGGCGAAGCCGGCGGCCACATTCTGGCGCTGCTGTCGCGCCTGACCATACCTGTCGTGACGACGCTTCACACCGTTCTGTCCGAACCCACGAAGGCGCAGCGCGACGTCCTCATCCGCATTATCGATATTTCATCGCGCGTGGTGGTGATGGCCGAAAAAGGCCGCGAGCTGCTGCGGGCCGTCTACCAGGTGCCGGACGAGAAGATCGAGGTCATTCCGCACGGGATTCCTGAGTTTGCATTTGTCGAGCCCGACGAAGCGAAGGCAAAACTCGGTTTCAGCAACAAGGCGGTCATCCTGACGTTCGGACTGCTTTCGCCGAACAAGGGAATAGAGGTCATGATCGACGCCATGCCGTCGATCCTGAAGACGCGTCCCGATGCGGTGTACGTGGTCCTTGGCGCGACCCACCCCAATCTGGTGCGGGACCAGGGTGAGGCCTATCGCGCCAGTCTGGTAGCGCATGCGCGCGCGGCCGGCGTCGAAGACCACGTGGTGTTCCTGAACCAGTTTGTCGATCAGAAGACGCTGCTCGAATTCATCTCCATGAGCGACGTTTACGTCACCCCTTATCTCAACGAAGCCCAGATGACCTCGGGTACGCTGGCCTACAGCTTCGGATTAGGGAAAGCCGTGGTTTCGACCCCCTACTGGCATGCCCGTGAACTGCTGGCCGACGGCCGCGGCATATTGGTCCCGTTCGGCGACGCCGCCGCCCTTGGGGTCGAGATATCAAAAATGCTGACGAACGATGTCCTGCGGCAGGCCATGCGCAAGCGCGCCTATTCAAGCAGCCGCTCGATGACGTGGGAACGGACCGCCGAGCGCTATATGGCGGTGTTCGAGGCCGCCGGGCGCAGACATCGGCTGAAGACCATTGCCAAGTCTGACACCAGCACGCTGCTGCGCGACAGAAGCGCTCCGCCGGAAATGCGCCTCGAACATTTCCTGT
>JAIEPP010000578.1 GCA_019748335.1 Xanthobacteraceae bacterium | reverse complement strand
AGAATGACGACGTCAGTTCGCAGGAAATTCGACGCGTTGAAAACCATCTTTCCCAGTCCGGCGTCCGCTGCGACGATCTCGGCCGCGACCAACGTCGTCCATCCTACCCCCATTCCTATCCGCAAGCCGACGAGGATGTCGGGAAGCGCCGAAGGGATGATGACGTGCCAGACCAACTGGAGAGTAGAGGCTCCCATCGAGCGTGCCGCCTGAATCTGATCCTGACTTGCCGACTTCACACCCGAACGCGCCGACAAGGCTACGGGTGCAAAAATCGCGAGAAACAGCAGAATAATCTTTGCCGTCTCGCCGATCCCGAACCAGACAATCATCAGCGGAAGATAGGCAAGCGGCGGCAGCGGCCGATAGAACTCGATCACAGGATCCAAGATCCCGCGCATGACCCTCGACACGCCCATCGCAATTCCGACAGGTATTCCGACGACCACGGCAAGCGCAAACGACAGGAAGACTCGGTACATACTCCATAGCAGATGGACCAGCAATGTGTGGCCATCCAGATCGCCCGCCGCCGCTTGCCGGAATGCCAGCCAGATCGCCTCGGGTTTAGGAAGAAACAGAGGCTTTATCCAGCCGAAGGATGTTGCCACGAACCACAACAGCAGCAACGAGCCTATGCTGATACAGTTGATCGCAACGGTCGATCCCTCACCCAGCGCGCGATAGCGGCTCTTGCGTTCCGGGCGACCTGCTTTCTCACCGTCGCCTTTTGGCGATGCATTCATTGTCATGGTTCAGATGGCTTCGGAACCGCGTTGATGGATATCCTGCAATACGCGCTCTCGTATCTTGATGAACTCGGGATCGGATTTCACCTTTCGCGCATCACGGGATTCGAGGTAACGCCTTCCGAAGGAAAGATCGTAACTTCGCTCGATCTTGCCAGGGCTAGGCGTCATCACGATCAAACGCGTCGCCAGGAATAATGCTTCCTCCACCGAATGGGTAATGAAGAAGATCATCTTGCCGGTTCGCTGCCATACGTCGAGAAGCAACTCCTGAATCTGTTCGCGCGAAAACGCATCCAGCGCGCCGAGCGGCTCATCCATCAGCAGGATCGACGGGTCTGAGGCGAGCGCGCGTGCGATCCCGACGCGTTGCTGCATGCCGCCCGAAAGTTCGTAAATCAACTTGGATTCAAACTGAGCCAGGCCGACCAGCCTCAGCTTTTCGCGCGCGATCTCATATCGTTGTGCCTTTGGGACATGTCGCATTTTCAATCCGAACGCGACATTGTCGATAGCATTAAGCCAGGGCATCAGCGCATGGCGTTGAAAAACGACGCCACGATCCGCACCCGGGCCGTGGACCTCTTTTCCGTCCAGTTCAATTCGCCCGTCGGAAACTTCGAGAAAGCCGGCAATCGTGGACAGCAGGGTGGTTTTCCCGCAACCGGATGCGCCGATTGCAACGATAAATTCTCCTTCCCGAATCGAGAGATTGACATGCGACAGCGCCTCCACAGTGCCGTCGCGAGACCCGTAGCGGACGCTGACATCGATGACATCAAGCGATTCCGCGGGGCGCACGCCAGTTCGCGTGCCGCTCAGAGACACCGGCTTGCCCGCGATGCTTCTGAAATTTCGATCCGGATTTGATCGAACTTGCAGCCGCACTCCGACAGTGCATTCATGGCTTCGCATCCGCCGCCGCGCCCGCAAATTCGGGATTAACGAACCTGGAGAAATCCGCGGGCAGTTCGGTCACTCGTCCCTGTTCTTTCAGGAAGGTGCCAGTGGTCGCGAGTGCCTTTGCCACGCCGCTGGCGCTGCCCCCGCCAAGCCATGCATCGGATGATTGCTCGCCTGCAGAAGGATAAGCGTAGCTTTTCAGAGCCGGGGCGACGTCGTCTGGCGACGACCCCACAATTTTGGCGATCTGCTTTACGCGATCCGGATCGGATACGAACGCCTCCTGGTCCGATCTGAACGAGGAGTCGGCCTTGGCCATCAGGCCTACCAGAGCCGTGACAAAAGCCTTATTTTTCGTAGCCCAATCCTTGTCTACAATCAGCGCGTCGAAGGTTGGAGCCCCCTGCTTCGCAACATCGGCCGATGACAGAACGACTCGGCCGCCCTGATTTTTTAACTTGCTCAAGACGGGATTCCAAATAAATGCTCCGTCGATATCCCCGCGTTCCCACGCAGCGGCAATCTCGGATGGGCGCATATTGAGCACCTGCACATCGCTAGGCTTGAGGCCGGCGTTTTTCATCGCGAAAGCAAGTTGATAGTGGGAGGTCGACGCGAGCGGTGTCGCTATTTTCTTGCCCTTGATGCCTAACACATCGGAGACCCCCGATTTGTCAGTCATGACAAGCTGTTCTGCGTTATTGATTTCATCCAGGATCCAGATAACCTGCACATTCAGACCCTGGGCCGCAGCGATCGTAATTGCGCTCGAGCCCGCCTCACCGATCGGCACATCTCCAGAAGCCATCGCCTTGAGAACATCACCACCGCCGCCAAACATCTTCCACTTGATCTTGTAGCCGGTCACTTTTTCCAGTTCACCCGCGGCTTGCGCTACACGGAACGGAACGATCATATCCTGATGCGCGATCGTGACTTCCTTGTTCTGCGCCTGAGCGAAGCTCACACCCAATAGTGAGAGGAGCGCCATTGCCGATAGAGTGTTCCTCATCGTGCCTCTTTCCAAAATCCGCGAAAGTATCGCGCAACCGGACATAGGGTGCAACACCGGCTTCCGACGGGCAGCCGCATTACCAGTCTCATTAGCGAGCCCTGGCTTTCAAATGCTGTTTCATTCGAAAGCCAGGGCTCTTTCTTCTCGCCGAGCATACGGGCTCCGGGGCCCGTAACGCTTAGCCGTGGCTGGCCTGGTTTCCGAAGTAGAGGAATTCGCGGTCCATCGACGCCATCTCGCTGGAGTCCAGCGTCAGCTTCGGAGCCGTGAGCGTCTTCTTGCTCTTCTGCGACTTGACCCACTCGTCCGCCGTCTGCAAGGTGCTTAGCGTCACTGACGTACCTTCGGCTAGATAGTGCGTCGGGATCACCACCTTCGGCTTCAAGCGATCGACAATTGCATTGCCCTGCTGGTAACTGAGGATGTGCTGAGAGCCATCGACCGGCAACGTCAGAACGTCAATCTTGCCCCACTGCTTCCAGACTTCCTCCGGTGGGTTGTGGCGGTTGTCGCCCCAAATGAGTATGCGCATGCCGCCAGTTTCGACGACGAAGCTGACCATGTCGAGATGACCCGGATTGTTCGGAGGATACGGATCTGCGCCAAATTCCTTGACCGCGTTGATCCATTTGTACCAGCCCGGGGCGTCAGTGGAATGCTTGTCGGGCACCGCGGTTATCTTGACGTCCGCAAAGCTCCACGTCCCGATCATTCGATCGAGCACAGACGTCGCGTCAACGCGATCAATGGCATCGTGATCGAAGTGAGTATGAGTGGAAAGGCAGATATCCACCACCGTCCGTGGAAATTCCTTGGGAAACCAGAGCCCCCAGGCTCCCGAAGGATCGTTGCGCCAGGGATCGAACATCATAGTGAGTCCCGAAGGCGAAGTGAGCTTGAACGCGCAGTGGCCGAAATACTCGATCGTGACGGCGCCCTTATTTGTAGGCGTGCCACTATTGAGGGCAAGCATGTGGGTGTTGTTTCCCGGCTGCTTCCACGCAACGCTGCCGGCGACCGGCGCACAATTGATAGTCTGGGCTTCCGCGGCGGAAGCGCCCGCAGCCGATCCAACAGCTGCTGCCGCGGCGGAAAGGGCCGCTGTCGTCAGGAAATTTCGTCGCCCTATTTTCGATTTGTCGTCGTCGGATACACCGTCTGACATCAGTTGCTCCCTCGCTCGATCCCGATAATCAAACGATAGAGGCCCTGCTTGAAATCTCTAGGGCCACCCCCGCCAAACGATGATGCCAACGTTGCGCTACGGCTACGGGCTGATTGGGCCTCAGAAGCGTGAATGCAGGTCCGATTACAGCCTACTCGTGGGGGCGGACAAAGCGATTGGGTGCCGCCTGCCCGGCAACGCACGGGCGCCGTTTTGTGCCAACTGGTCTAAAATTTGCAACGAAGGCATGCCGACCACTATTTCGGAGCTGTTTGGCCAACATGCAAACTCTTGCAGTTTCAGGATATTCGACCCGGCGCCGCGGTCCTGCTCACGCTGAGTTCAGCGACTCGCTTTTCTGGGGCGCCCTGTTTCCGGACCTCAATCGCCGTGGCTCCTTCCTTCAACTCCAGATCAGACAGGCGATCATTTCCCAGATTGAAAATGGCCGGCTACCTCTGGGACTTCGGATGCCCTCGAGCCGTGATCTGGCTGCGGTCCTGCGAGTATCGAGAAATACGGTCGTCATCGCCTACGAACAGCTCGTGGACCAGAACTTCCTGGTTTCTCGGGAGCGTAGCGGCTATTTCGTCGCTGGCCTTCCGAAGAATATCGGGGTTGGCCAGGCTGAAGCAACAGGCCAGCAGCAGCCTGAAAGTGGCCGCTGGGAAGAACGCTTTGCCTTCAACCCATCGCGGTTTCACAATATCAAGAAGCCGCTTGATTGGCAGGCCTATCCCTATCCGTTCATTTTTGGCCAATTCGATCCAACGCTTTTTCCGACGACAGACTGGCGCGAAAGCGCACGAGCCGCCTTGAGCACGACCGAGATCAACAACTGGGCGCGGGACATGATCGATGGCGACGATCCTGCCCTGATCGAGCAGTTGCAGCTTCAAGTCCTTCCGCGGCGCGGCATCCGGGCGCGATCGGACGAAATAATGATGACGATGGGCGCACAACATGCCCTGTATTTGATCGCAAGGCTATTTATTGGGCCCGGCACCGTCGTCGGAATGGAGGATCCCGGATATCCGGACGCACGCAATATTTTCAGCATGATGACACCGAACGTCGTTCCGCTGCCCGTGGACAGTCAAGGATTGGTTCCAGGCCCTGCGTTCGAGAATTGCCACCTGGCTTATGTCACCGCCAGTCAGCAGTGTCCGACGGCCGTGGTGATGCCCCTTTCCCGGAGGCAGGAAGTTGTGGAGAAGGCAAGACTCAACGACGTACTTCTGATCGAGGACGACTACGGCAGCGAGTTGATCCCGGAAGAGGGAGAGCTTGCTCCGCTGATGAGCATCGATCGTAGTCAAAACGTTCTCTACGTTGGAAGCCTGTCGAAGACGCTCGCGCCCGGCTTGCGATTGGGATACGTGGTCGCGCCGGCGCCGGTCATCCGGAAATTGCGGGAACTGCGGCGACTGATGATTCGGCACCCGCCGCTCAACAATCAGCGCGTGGCGGCGCTCTTTATCGGTCTCGGACATTACAAATCCCATCTGGCTCGCGTCGCTCGCGTTATGTCGGAACGTGCCCGCATTCTTGACCGCCTCATCCCTTTGCACCTTCCTGCCTGCACGTGGTCGAGAGGTGTTGGCAGTACAAACTACTGGATCTCTTGCCCGGATGGACAGGACGCGACCGCGCTGACCGAGAAGGCGCGCGAAGCAGGCGTCGTCATCGAACAGGGAGACGTCTTTTCTACCGACCTTAAGATGACCCGCCACTGCTTCAGATTGGGTTTTTCATCGATCAGAACCGACCGAATAGAAGAAGGCATCAAACGTCTGGGACTTATTGTCCGACGTGTATAGGTCCTCAAAGATTGTGCGCATCGCCAGGCGCGATCTCCTTTCAATCCGAGAGTCTGGCCACAAACGTTCCAGCAACTGGCTCTAAAGAGCAATTCCGTCCTCTGTCATCCTTGAGCCGGAAGCACCAGCGATTGTTCGCTGGCCTGGTTGTTTGTGGCACTGGAAGTTCATCATGCCGGATATAACGGAAGCTCGCCTGACACGACTCGGACAATTGTTTGCCGCCTTCAATCTTCATGATGGCCTCGCCGTAATGGCGTGCATGACGCCGGATGTCGAGTTCGACGCCGCCGCGGGATCCGAAATCTTTGGGCGCCGCCACGTCGGCGCTATCGAGGTTCGCACTGCCTTTGAACGGACGTGGACTGACATGCCGGACGTCAGCTGGGAGTGTACGCGCCACGCAGTATTCGGTGATCGCGGGCTCTCAGAATGGATATTCCGCGCCACCACCGGTGACGGGCGGCCGATGGAAGTCAACGGCTGCGACATTTTCGAGTTCCGCGGCGATCTGATTTGCAACAAGAGCGCATTCCGGAAAGAGCGACCTATGTTGGCGCTGCCATCACGCCAAGAGAAAATTGCATCGTGAGCATTCCGCAGGAAGCGTCCCCGCCGACGGACTACGATCCGTACTACGATCCGCTGGTGACCGATGGTCCAGGCGTCAACCGGGCGTATGCCCCGACCTACTGGATCTCGACCGCCGGTCCGGCTCCAGAGGATGACGGCCCGATTCGCCGGGATATCGACGTCGACGTCGCGATCATCGGCTCGGGATATACGGGGCTGACATGCGCTATCTTTCTCGCGCGAGAATTTGGAATCAAGGCCGCGGTGATTGAGGCAAACCACACGGCGTGGGGCTGCAGCACAAGAAACGGCGGTCAGGGGCAGAACGCAGCCGGACGGCTGACCCGCTCGCAATGGATTGCCCGATGGGGTCGCGACACGGCGCTGCGGATGCATTCCGAAATAACGGAAGGATTCGAAACCTTCGAAGAACTGACGCGCCAGGTTGACTGCGAGCCGCAGCGCGGCGGGCACCTTTACATCGCGCACCGGCAACGCAACTTCGATAAGATCGCTGCCGAGTCGAAAGTCCTGAACGAGATATTCAAGTACCGGACGCGGATTGTTGCTCTCAACGAGTTGCGCAGCGACTACGTCGACGATGCAGAGGCGGTTGGCGCTGTCCTCGAACCGCTCGGCACCGGCATTCACCCCGCCAAGCTGGCCTTCGGATATCACAGGATGGCTCGCCAATTCGGCGCGAGAATTCACACGTCCAGCCCTGTCGAACACATCGAAGCATATCCAGGCGGCTTTCTGCTTCGGACGCCCGGCGGAACAGTGCGCGCGCGAAAGGTCGCAATCGCAACCGGAGCCTACACGGCCAAAGGCCTCACTCATGTTCTGCGCGGGCGGTACATGCCGATCTTGTCGAACTCAATGGTCACGCGTCCGCTGACTGAAGCCGAATTATGTGCGGCAGGTTTCAAGACCAGGATCGTCATTACCGATACCCGCACACTCCGATTTTACTATCGCCTGCTGCCCGATAATCGGATCCAGATCGGGAGCCGCAGCGCCGTCACAGGCGCCGAGGCCGCCGAGCCGCGCCATTTGCAGCTCTTGATCGACGGCCTCCATCGGAAATTTCCGATGCTGCGCGGCATCGCGATCGACTATTCCTGGTGGGGCTGGGTCGATGTCAGCCACGATATGATGCCACGAATATTCCAACCCGATCCCGAACAACCCCTGTTCTACGCCCTTGGATTCGGCGGCAACGGCGTTTCCTACTCTGCGCAGGCCGGGCGGCGGATGGCACAGATGGTTGCGGGCCGCCCTTTCGCAGCTCAGGATCTGCCGATCTTTACGTCACCACTGCCAGGACATCCGTTCGCGCCCTTTAGAAGACTGGGACAACGGCTGCTGTATCGATGGTACCACGCTCGCGATGAAGCAGCCTAGCTGGGCGGCAATCTTCACGCAACGATTTCGCTCGGCCGTATGTCGGAAGGCGCTAAGCGTCATACGAAAACATGCGGCGGACGTAACTTTGGGGCGGCATCGCTTTTGGAACAATAGCTCGTCGGCAGTCACGATTTAATCTCCCCCGCTGATGGCCCTACAGCTCCAGCTCTATTCCATCGTATGCGGGATCGGCTTGCTCGGAATTGCCAATCCGAACATAGGACCGAAAGCTTCGAGATAGTGCGAAGTCTAGTCGCAAACGGTTTCGGTTATGCGCTCCTTAATTATGTGCCGCCCTACCAGGTCAAGGGCCACGGAAAGCTAGTTTCGCCGGTCTCCGATGTTGATCGTCCGCAGAATCTGGCACTTGCCCGGCCCTATCGCTTCCGGGCGCCAAGACTGGTGGATGAATTGTTCAAGTCCGGGAGCGCGGCAGCTTCAGAAACTTCAGATCTCGACGACATGACCAGACAGAGGGATCGAATCTTGCTTTCCGACGCTCGTCAAGGCCGCGGTGTAAGATCGCGCCAATTTGTGGTTCGCTACAGCGCGCGAAGCGTTGCCCCGACGATTTGCTCGAGCATCTGCCGGCTCGGCTTGGTGTTCGCGAGGACATTGAGACCCTGGACGACGCAGACCAGATATCCGGCAGATTTGGCTCCCGGCTCGGCGGCGATCTCCCCGGCAGCGCTGGCTCGGGTCAACGCACCCGCAAACGCTGTTTCCAGCCTGGCCATGTTGAGAATAACCTTTTCCGAGACGACCGGATCGCGGTCTCCCAACTCGATGAGAGAGTTTGTCAGCAAACAGCCCCGCAGCCGCCTTCCACCGGCAATCGCATCAACAAGATTACCGAA
>JAIEPP010000418.1 GCA_019748335.1 Xanthobacteraceae bacterium | reverse complement strand
TCGACATGGCTGTCGCCTTCGAAGGCCAGGATGTGGGTCGCGATGCGGTCGAGGAACCAGCGGTCATGGCTGATGATGACGGCGCAGCCGGCGAAATCCTCCAACGCCTCTTCCAGCGCGCGCAGCGTGTCGACGTCGAGATCGTTGGTCGGTTCGTCGAGCAGCAGCACGTTGGCGCCGGACTTGAGCATCTTGGCCAGATGGACGCGGTTGCGCTCGCCGCCTGACAGGGAGCCTACCTTCTTCTGCTGGTCGGCGCCCTTGAAGTTGAACGACGAGCAGTAGCCGCGCGAGTTCACTTCCTTCTTGCCGAGCAGGATCAGTTCGTTGCCGCCGGAGATTTCCTCCCACACGTTCTTCTTGCCGTCGAGATCGTCGCGCGACTGGTCGACGTAGCCGAGATGCACGCTCTCGCCGACCGTGATGGTGCCCTTGTCCGGGGTTTCCTGCTTGGTGATCATGCGGAACAGCGTGGTCTTGCCGGCGCCGTTGGGACCGATCACGCCGACGATGCCGCCCGGCGGCAGCTTGAAGGTGAGATCCTCGATCAGCAGGCGGTCGCCGAAGGATTTGCTGAGGCCCTCGACGTCGACGACGTTCTGACCGAGCCGCTCGGCCACCGGAATCGTGATCTGCGCCGTCTGGCTCTGCTTGTCGCTCGCCTGCTTCAAGAGGTCTTCGTAACGCTGGTAGCGCGCCTTGGACTTGGCCTGCCGGGCCTTGGGCGACGACGCGATCCATTCCTGCTCGCGCTGCAACGTCTTTTGATGCGCGGCGTCCTCGCGGCCTTCCTGCTGGAGGCGCTTCTGCTTCTGCACCAGCCAGGACGAATAGTTGCCTTCGTAGGGAATGCCCTTGCCGCGGTCGAGCTCGAGAATCCAGCTCGTCACGTTGTCGAGGAAGTAGCGGTCATGGGTCACGATCAGGATCGCGCCGGGGTAATTTCGCAGATGGCCCTCCAGCCATGACACCGACTCGGCGTCGAGATGGTTGGTCGGTTCGTCCAGCAGCAGCAGTTCCGGCTGGTCGAGCAGCAGTTTGCACAGCGCGACGCGGCGGCGCTCGCCGCCCGAGAGTTTTGTGACGTCGGAATCATCGGGCGGACAGCGCAGCGCATCCATCGCCTGGTCGACCTTGCTGTCGAGATCCCAGAGCCCGGCGGCCTCGATCTCGTCCTGCAGCTTAGTCATCTCGTCGGCGGTCTCCTCCGAATAGTTCATCGCTAGTTCGTTGTAGCGATCGAGGATCGCCTTCTGCTTGGCGACGCCCAGCATGACGTTCTCGCGGACAGATTTGGTCGGATCGAGCTGCGGTTCCTGTTCGAGATAGCCGACCCGGGCGCCCTCGGCGACCCAGGCCTCGCCGGTATATTCCTTGTCGAGCCCGGCCATGATCCGCAGCAGGGTCGATTTGCCGGAGCCGTTGACGCCGAGCACGCCGATCTTGGCATCGGGATAGAACGACAAATGGACGTTATCGAGCACCTTCCGGGTCGGATAGGCCTTGGTCAAACCCTGCATGAAGTAAACGAACTGGCGCGCCATCGTGAGCCCTTGAAACCAGAGGATTTATGGAAATTTGCTGCCGCTGATGTAGCGGCGCGGGCCCCAAAGGGCAACCGCAGGAACCCCGTTTTCCATCCGTTCACCACGGATGAATACGGGGTGGACACCATGTGAGCCCGGATCGCGACAAATGAAACCATCTTTTAACAAATCAGGCCAAAACTCGTTCTCGGCGCCGGAAAAGGCGTCGCACGCGGCCCACGCCGCGAGTGAAAACAACGGGCCCGCGTCATGGCAACGATCACTTCGGCATCCCTTTCGTCCGGTATCACCCCGGCGAACCGCCGCGGCGGACAGGCAAAACCCTTCGCCGAGCTCCGCGCCTTCTGGCGCCAGTTCGTGGACCGGGCGTTCAACCCCTATCGGCCCGAACTGCATTATATGCGCGGCCCGGGCCCAGCCTGGCGCGCCAAGCACCTCTCCCGCTCGAACTGACCCTCGGATATTTGAACCGGCTCTGCGTTTAAGGCTGCTTGCGCGTCCTTCAATTGCGCGCGACCATGGCGATCCTCCCCGACGGCCATTCCCGCCGTCATCCTTGCCATGAATGGACCTTCCGATGACGCGGCTGCGCTGTGCAATTCTCGACGACTATATCAACGTGTCCCAAACCGTCGCGAACTGGTCCAAGGTCGCCGACCGCGTCGACGTTACCGTCTTCAACCAGCCGTTTGCGTCCACCGAGGCCGCCGCCAGCGCCTTGAAGGATTTCGAGATCATCTGCGCGATGCGGGAACGCACGCCGTTCCCCCGCGCCCTGTTTGCGGCCCTGCCCAACCTGAAACTCCTGATCACCTCGGGCATGCGCAACGCCGCGATCGATATGGAGGCGGCCAAGGACCACAAGGTGGTGCTGTGCGGCACGCAGTGGGCCCGCGACCCGACCGCGCCCCTGACCATGGGCCTGATCCTGGAACTGACCCGCAATATCGGCCGCGAGAACGCGCGCATGCATGCCGGCGAGCCCTTGCAGAAATTCGTCGGCATGGAGATCGAGGGCCGCACGCTCGGCGTCATCGGCCTCGGCAAGCTCGGCACCAAGGTGTCGAAGCTGGCGCAAGCGTTTGGCATGAACGTGATCGCCTGGAGCCCGAACCTGACGCCGGAGAAGTGCAAGGAAGCCGGCGTCGGCTACGCCAGCAAGGAAGAGCTGTTCGCAACCGCCGACATCATCACCATCCACGTGGTGCTGAGTCAGCGCTCGCGGGGGCTGGTTGGCGCTACGGATCTCGCCCGCATGAAGCCGACGGCGTATCTGGTCAACACCGCGCGCGGGCCGATCGTCGACGAAGCAGCACTACTGGACGCGCTGACGCAGAAGAAGATCGCCGGTGCCGGCATCGACGTGTTCTCGGTCGAACCGCTGCCGGTCGATCATCCCTTCCGCAAGGTCGACAATCTCGTGCTGACGCCGCACCTCGGCTACGTCACCGAGGACAGCTTTCGCAATCACTACACCCAGATGGTCGAGGGCATCGACGCCTGGTTCAAGGGCGAAACGCCGCGGCGTCTGGCGTAGATGTCGCCACAACCGTCATTGCGAGTGCAGCGAAGCAATCCATAGCCACGAAGCAAGCCTGGCGACGAAGCAAGACTGGATTGCTTCGTCGCTAACGCTCCTCGCAATGAGGAAGAGTTCGTGTCTTAGCGAACCGTGACCGGTGCAGGCAGCGGCGGCACGACGGTCGGCTGCGTGCCGGGAATCGGAGTCAGCTGGGCCTGTGCAGGTCCGGGACCAGCCGCAGCGGGACCACCCGGCGCGGCGGAAGCGGTTGCCGTTCCCGGAGGCTGACCGCCGGGCATGACCACGACGCGGGTGCCGACCTTGGTGCGTTCGAACAGGTCGGACACGTCGTCGTTCAGCATGCCGATGCAGCCGGATGAGACGAACTTGCCGATGGTCGAGGGCTGGTTGGTGCCGTGGATGCGATAGACGGTCGAACCGAGATACATTGCGCGCGCGCCGAGCGGATTGCCGGGGCCGCCGGCCATGAAGCGCGGCAGATAGGGCTGACGCTCGATCATCTCGGTCGGCGGATGCCAATCCGGCCACTCGGCCTTGCGGCTGATCTTCTGCACGCCGGTCCAGGTGAAGCCATCGCGGCCGACACGGACGCCGTAGCGGATCGCGCGACCGCCACCCAGCACGTAATAGAGGTAGGTGTTGGGGGTATCGACGACGATGGTGCCCGCGGGCTCCTTGGTCGGGAACGCCACTTCCTGGCGACGCAGGTTCGGCGGCAGCTGTACGGGAGCGGCGTCCGGCTGCTCATCCGCCGGCAGCGCCGACATCTGCACAGGACGGCCATCGGCTCCCACGGGAGCCTGCTGTTGCTGCAGCGTTCCGGTCACGCCGGGCGCGGGTGCGGCACCGACGGCTTCCGGCGGACGCAGGCCGGCGCGATCGTCGTTCGGATAGACAATGCCGGCGCCGGGAATGCGGCTGTCGCCCCGGTCCGAATAGACCGGCTGCTGTGAACCCGGACCACGGTCACCATAGATTACCGGCGGCGGGCCGGCAGGCCGGCCGTAACGCGGATCGTCGGGCGACATCACGGGACCGGTCGGCAGCGGCGGGCCACGGTCCGAATAAACCGGCGCACCCATGGGCCGGCCATAGCGCGGGTCGTTCGGCGAAAGTACCGGACCGGGGGGCGACAGCGCGGTCGAACTCTGCGCGTTCGGCGATTCGTCGTCTTCAAGCGCGTCGAAATCGGGCGCGCCGGGGCCGCGGCGTTCATCGACCGCGTAGCCACCGGGCACATAGGGGCCGGGAGCCGCCGAATAGACCGCGCCTGGCGGGGTTGGATAGGCCTGCTGCGCGTGCGCAAGCGAGGTTCCAGCCGCGCCGGCGGCAACGGCAGCACAAATCGTCAGAATGCGGTTAATCATCATCGCTGTTGTATAGACCCCAAGGCACACCGGACGGTTAACGGCAGATGGCCGAAGATAGCGGCGCATTCAAGACAAATCAGCCAAATTCGGCCCGAACCGGACATTTGTGATAGCCCGTAAATCTGCGGCAAAGATGCCTCAGCATCGTGAAAATCGTCGTTCTTGCCTCGATGAGCGCCGTCCGGCGTTGATTTTGTAGCAAACAGCTTCGAGCCGTTGCGATATTCTCGAATCGGCCTGATTCGCGGCAGCGAAGCCGGGCCCCTTCAGTGGTCACCGCGTTCACTTCGGCATCCATAGCCCTGCAGCCTCCTGGCAAGGCGGAACTCGCGTCCACATGCTCCCCGGTTTTCGCTTTCTGTTCGCCGCGGTCGTCCTGTCGCTGTCGATCCTGGTCTTCGGACTCGGTGCCGCGGCCCTGTTGCGCGCCGCGCACGAACAATTTGCCAGCCTGCCGTCGCGACGGGCGCCCGCCGAACCCGTATTCGCCCGGCAGAATGACGTACCGCTGCCGACACTGGCGCTGTTGCGCTTCGATCCTCCGGCCGTGGAAAAGACACCGGACAACGTGCCGACAGCTGCCGCACCCGAAACGGTGACGCCGGCCGCACAAGCCCCGGATCCCGTGACGGTCGAGCCCGACAAGCTGGCCGCATTGCCGGAAGAGCCGATGTCGACCGACGCAACGCCGGCAGCCCCGGCCACGGAAACGGCGGCGCCAACGGCAGCGGCGGCTGTCGAGAGCGCGCAGCCGCTCGCCGTTCAGGAGGAAGTGAAGGTCGCCGCGATCGCGGAGGCACCGCAACCGTCAGCCGCCGCAGCGCCGGCAACCGATACGCTCTCGCCAGCGGCCGACATCGCCGCGACCAAGATCGCCACGCTTGGTGGGCCCATCGTCGTCATCGACGAAAAGGCTGCGGCGAACGCCGCCGACGCCAAGCAGGACCGTAGCGCGGTCAAGAAGCGGGCCGCACAGCGCGCCCGGGAGCGCCGACGTATCGCGGCGCGGCGCGCCCGGTTGGCGGCGCGTCAGGCGGCCCTGGCGGCCCAGCAGTTGCAGGCCAACCCATTTGGGCAAACCACCACCACGCGCACAGCGCAGTAGGTGTTACGCCGGACCGGTCGCGATCGGCGGCCCGTCGGGCAGCCCCCATTCGGACCATGAACCGTCATAGAGCGCCGAGCCGCGCACGCCGAGACGATAGAGCGCGAGCGTCAGCACCAGCGCGGAGACGCCGGAGCCGCAGGTGGTGACGATCGGTTTTGTCAGTTCGACACCGGCGGCCGAAAATGCCTTGCGCAATTCGTCCAGCGGCTTCATCGCGCCGGTCCTGGCGTCGAACAGTTCGGCGTAAGGCACGTTGCGGCTGCCGGGAATGTGGCCCGAGCGGGAGTCCGGCCGTGGCTCCGGAGCCGTACCTTCGAAACGCCCGCGCGGACGCGCATCGACCAACTGCTCGGCGCGCGCCTCGATATTGGCGAGCACCTGCTGCTGGCTTCGGACATAGCTTGGATCCAACTTGGCCGTGAATTTTCCCGGCGTCGGCGTGACCTTGCCGGCATGCGTCGGGCGGCCTTCCTGCGTCCATTTCTTCAGGCCGCCATCCAGCACCCTCACGTTGGGATAACCGAACGACAGGAACATCCACCACGCCCGCGGCGCTGCAACCCAGCCGCCGGAATCATAGGCGACCACGGTATCGCCGGTAGAGATGCCGAGCGCGCCGATGTCGCGCGCGAACTGCGCCGCGTCGGGAAACATGTGCGGCCGAGGATTATTGTGATCGGAGATCGCATCGACATCGAAGAACACGGCGCCCGGAATATGCGCGGCGAGATAGTCGTCGATCGGCAGCGGCATGACACCCGGCAGCTTGAAGGTGGCGTCGATGATCTTGACCCTGGGATCGTCGATATGCGCGGAGAGCCAATCGGTGGAGACAAGCGGATCGTCGGTGGTGGACATGCATGGATCCCTTCAGTTCGTCATGGCCGGGCTTAACCCGGCCATCTACGTTCTTGCTTTTTGAGTGGTGAAAACGTGGATGCCCGGGACAAGCCCGGGCATGACGGCGACTGCGATTTGTCTGCTCCGCCTCACCCCTTCTTCTTCGGCTCCCACTTCTCGATCGGGCCGCCGGCGTCGCGCCAGGCGGCGAAGCCGCCGCCCATATGCGCGACCGGCTTCAGGCCCATGTCCTTGGCGGTCTTGGCCGCGAGCGCCGAGCGCATGCCGCCGGCACAGTGGAAGATGAATTTCTTGTCCTCCTGGAAAACCGGCTTGGCATAGGGGCTCGCCGGGTCGATCCAGAATTCCAGCATGCCGCGCGTGCAGGAGAACGCACCGGGGATGCGACCGTCGCGCTCGATCTCCCGGGGATCGCGGATATCGACGATAATGACGTCGGACCCTTGCGCGGCCTTGATGGCATCGGCGGCGCTGATGGTCTCGATCTCGGCATTGGCTTCGTCGATCAGGGATTTGATGCCGCGGTGAATGGTCTGGGGCATTGATTGCGCCTTTCGTTTTTTAAACCCGTCATTCCGGGGCGATGCGAAGCATCGAACCCGGAATCTCCATCGAGCAAATTACATCGAGATTCCGGGTTCGCGCTTCGCGCGCCCCGGAATGACGAAAATCACCGCACCAGTTCCCTCATCGCGCCTTCGAGGCCTTCGATCGTGATTGGGAACATGCGCTCCGAAAACAGCCGGCGGACGATGGTGGTGGATTCAGAATAGTCCCAGTGCTTCTGCGCCACCGGGTTGAGCCACACCGCGTGCGGATAGGTCCGCGTGACGCGGTCGAGCCAGACCGAGCCGGCCTCTTCATTGACATGCTCGACCGAGCCGCCGGGCACCATGATCTCGTACGGCGACATCGAGGCGTCGCCGACGAACACCACCTTGTAGTCGTGCGGGTACTTGTGCAGCACGTCCCAGGTCGGCGTGCGGTCGGTGAAGCGGCGCTTGTTCTGCTTCCAGACACCTTCATACAGGCAGTTGTGGAAGTAGAAATATTCCATGTGCTTGAACTCGGACTTGGCCGCCGAGAACAATTCCTCAACCTGCTCGATATGCGAGTCCATCGAGCCGCCGATGTCGAAGAACACCAGCACCTTGACCGCGTTGCGCCGCTCGGGGCGCATCACCACGTCGAGATAGCCGTGGTTGGCGGTCTCCTTGATCGTTGAGTCGAGATCGAGCTCGTCCGGCGCGCCGGTGCGGGCGAATTTGCGCAACCGGCGAAGTGCTACCTTGATGTTGCGGATGCCGAGTTCGACATTGCCGTCGAGGTCCTTGAACTCGCGCTTGTCCCACACCTTGACGGCGCGGTTATTGCGGTTCTTTTCCTGCCCGATCCGGACACCTTCGGGATTGTAGCCCTGGGCCCCGAACGGCGAAGTACCGGCGGTGCCGATCCACTTGTTGCCGCCCTGGTGGCGGCCCTTCTGTTCCTCGAGCCGCTTGCGAAGCGTCTCCATGAGCTTGTCCCAGCCCATCGCCTCGATCTGCTTCTTCTCTTCCTCGGTGAGGTATTTTTCGGCGAGCTTCTTCAGCCATTCGGCAGGAATGTCCGCCTTCTCCATGGCGTCCAGCAGGCTTTCCAGCCCCTTGAAGACCGAGCCGAAGACGCGGTCGAACTTGTCGAGATTGCGCTCGTCCTTCACCAGGGCCGCGCGGGAGAGATAGTAGAAATTCTCGACCGTCTGATCGGCGAGGTCGGCGTCGAGCGCCTCCATCAGCGTCAGGTATTCGCGCAGGGTCACCGGGACCTGCGCGTCGCGCAGCGATGTGAAGAATTGCAGGAACATGGGATACAGATTGCCCGCCGGGCCGCACACGTCAAGAGCCTGCCTGCGCCGGGCGCCGGCGCATGGCTGTCAGGCCTAGACCGGGGGGCTTTTTCAATTACAATTGAACCATAAAGGCTTTATTCCGGCAGGGGAAATTCAATGGGGATCATTGCGG
>JAIEPP010000574.1 GCA_019748335.1 Xanthobacteraceae bacterium | reverse complement strand
CGGTGACGAGAATTTCAGATTCCGTGGACTGGTCGGTGTAGGACGGCGCCTCGGCATGGATCGGGCGGACGCCATCGGCCACGATCGGACCGGCTTCATCGATCGGCTCGCCGATCACGTTCATGATGCGGCCGAGCGTGCCGGCGCCGACGGGAACGCGGATCGGCGACCCGGTGTCGGTAACTTCCTGGCCGCGGACCAGACCCTCGGTGGTGTCCATCGCGATGGTGCGCACCGTGGATTCGCCGAGATGCTGCGCCACTTCGAGCACCAGACGGTTGCCGCCGTTCTTGGTTTCGATCGCGTTCAGAATGGCGGGCAGATGCCCTTCGAACTGCACGTCGACGACGGCGCCGATGACCTGGGTGATGTGTCCGGTCTGGTTTGCGGGTGCGGCCATAAAACTCTCTCCTTCGAATTCTGTCTCTGGAAGTCCGTCAGTCCATCGCGCGAATGGCTACAGTGCCTCGGCGCCGGAGATGATCTCGATCAGCTCCTTGGTGATCTGGGCTTGACGGGTGCGGTTGTAAATCAGGGTCTGCTTGCGGATCATGTCGCCGGCGTTGCGGGTGGCGTTGTCCATCGCGCTCATCTGCGCGCCGTAGAACGAGGCGTTGTTTTCCAGCAGCGCGCGGAAGATCTGTACCGCGAGATTGCGCGGCAAGAGGCGCGTCAGGATCTCGTCTTCTTCCGGTTCGTATTCGTAGGAGGTTGCCGGGCCGGCGTTGGCGGCCGGCGCTTCCACCACCAGCGGAATGATCTGCTGTGCGGTCGGGATCTGGGCGATGACGGATCTGAAGCGCGAATAGAACAGCGTGCAGACGTCGAATTCGCCGGCATCGAACCGCGCCAGAACTTTCTTCGCGATATCTTCGGCATTGCCGAAGGCAAGCTGGCGGACCGAGCGCAGGTCGAGATGCTCGACGATCTGCCGGTCGAACTGGCGGCGGAGCTGCTCGTAACCCTTGCGGCCGACGCAGAAGAACTTGACCTCTTTGCCCTGGTTCATCAGCGCCAGCGCGCGTTCGCGGGCGAGACGCACGATCGAGGAGTTGAAGGCGCCGGACAGGCCGCGCTCGCCGGTACAGACCAGCAGCAGATGCACCTGATCCTTGCCGTTGCCGGCCAGCAGCACCGGCGCGCCGGGCGAACCGGCGGCAGCGGTCGCGATGTTGGAGATCACCGCGTCCATCTTTTCCGCGTAGGGACGCGCCGCTTCGGCGGCGTTCTGCGCGCGGCGCAGCTTGGAAGCCGCGACCATCTGCATCGCCTTGGTGATCTTCTGCGTCGCCTTGGTGGAGGCGATGCGGACCCGCATGTCTTTAAGTGAAGCCATTCTTAGTCCACCCCGGCGACCAGATCGTCACGACCCGACCGCAAGCCTATCTTCAACCAGGCCCGGCGGCACGCCGGGCCAAAACGTCAACCGGCCGAACGGCCGATCAAGCGAGCGTCTTGCTGAAAGCCTCGACCACCGTCTTCAGCTTGGCCGCGGTGTCGTCGCTGAGATCGCGGCTTTCGCGGATCGAGTTGAGGATCTCGACGTTCTTGCCGCGCAGCAGCGATAACAGGCCGTCCTCGAACGCACGCACCTTGTTGACCGGGAGCGCATCGAGATAGCCGTTGGTGCCGGCCCAGATCACGCAGACCTGCTCTTCCATCTTCAGCGGCGAGAACTGCGGCTGCTTCAGGAGTTCGGTCAGGCGCGAGCCGCGGTTCAGCAGGCGCTGGGTCGAGGCGTCGAGATCGGAGCCGAACTGCGCGAACGCCGCCATTTCGCGGTACTGCGCCAGCTCGCCCTTGATCTTGCCGGCGACCTTCTTCATCGCCTTGGTCTGCGCCGACGATCCGACGCGCGACACCGACAGACCGACGTTCACCGCCGGGCGGATGCCCTGGAAGAACAGGTCGGTTTCAAGGAAGATCTGACCGTCGGTAATCGAAATCACGTTGGTCGGAATGTAGGCCGACACGTCGTTGGCCTGGGTTTCGATGACCGGCAGCGCGGTCAGCGAGCCCGAACCCTGGTCCTTGTTCAGCTTCGCGGCGCGCTCGAGCAGGCGCGAATGCAGATAGAACACGTCGCCCGGATAGGCTTCGCGGCCCGGCGGGCGGCGCAGCAGCAGCGACATCTGGCGGTAGGCGACGGCCTGCTTGGACAAGTCGTCATAGATGATGACGGCGTGCATGCCGTTGTCGCGGAAATATTCGCCCATGGTGCAGCCGGTAAACGGCGCGATGTACTGCATCGGCGCCGGATCGGAAGCGGTGGCCGCCACCACGATCGAATATTCCAGTGCGCCCTGCTCTTCGAGCACCTTGACGAACTGGGCAACGGTCGAACGCTTCTGGCCGATCGCGACATAGACGCAGTACAGCTTGAGATTCTCGTCCGGCTGCGCGTTGAGCGGCTTCTGGTTCAGGATGGTGTCGAGCGCGATCGCGGTCTTGCCGGTCTGACGGTCGCCGATGATCAGCTCGCGCTGGCCGCGGCCGACGGGGATCAAGGCATCGATCGCCTTGAGGCCGGTCGCCATCGGCTCGTTCACCGATTTGCGCGGAATGATGCCGGGCGCCTTGACGTCGACGCGCATGCGCTTGTCGGACTGGATCGGACCCTTGCCGTCGATGGGATTGCCGAGCGCGTCAACGACGCGGCCGAGCAGGCCCTTGCCGACCGGCGTGTCGACGATGGCGCGGGTGCGCTTGACGGTCTGGCCTTCCTTGATCTCGCGGTCGGCGCCGAAGATCACGATGCCGACGTTGTCGGTTTCGAGGTTCAGCGCCATGCCGCGGGTGCCGTTCTCGAACTCGACCATTTCGCCGGCCTGGACGTTGTCGAGGCCGTAGACGCGGGCAATGCCGTCGCCGACGGACAGCACCTGTCCGACTTCGGTAACTTCAGCCTCCTGGCCGAAATTCTTGATCTGGTCCTTGAGGATCGCGGAAATTTCCGCGGCGCGGATGTCCATCAGCCTGCCTCTTTCATCGCGTGCTTGATCGAATTGAGTTTGGTGCGAAGCGAACTATCCACCATGCGGCTGCCGAGCTTGACCACAAGGCCGCCAATGATGGAGGGATCGACATTCACGTTGAGCGCGACGTCCTTGCCCGTCACTGATTTCAGTGCGGTCTTGAGGGCGTCGAGATTCTTTTCATTGAGTGCTTCGGCAACCGTGACATCGGCGGTCGCCTCGCCCTTGAACTTCGCCACCAGCGCCCGGAACGCGCGGATCACATCGGTGACGGCAAACAGCCGGCGATTGGCGGTAAGGACTTTGAGGAATTTTGCGGAAGTGCCGGAGATTCCAGCCTTGTCGAGCACCGCGGCGAGCGCTTTCGACTGCGCATCCGATGAGAATACCGGGCTGCGAACGAGGCGCTTCAGATCGGCGCTGTCGGCCAGCATGACCTCGAACCGATCGAGATCGGCTCTTACGGCGTCGATCGATTTCTCGTCGCGCGCCAACTCGAACAAGGCCGTTGCATAACGGCCTGACACTCCCGAAACGGACGGATCTTCAGCAGCCACCAGACGCTCTTTTTTGCTGTCAAACTCGCAAGGGAAAAACCGTCGCCACCGGGTGCGGCGCCTAGCGATCCAAGCCCTTGGAATTCAAGCGGGACTTCGATTTTCGACCGTCACGCGAGGTAACGAGATCGTTAAAATCGCGGCTTTGCTAACATAGCAGGAGCGCAGGTGCAACATGACGGCGCGTACCGGCGATGCCTTGTCGCACGTCAATTTTCAACGCCGCCCGTGAGCGCTTTCGCACCGAATCGGCCACTCCGAAATTGCCCCTGGAAACCGGTCCGAGGCCCCTCGCCGGCTGCAAACTCATTGGTTCCTCCCGAATTTGCATAGGGGCCATGAGCCAGCCCGTTTGAGCCTTTTGCCGGTTCCGCCGATTACTTGCGCAAATCTCGCAAGGGTGAAGAATGACTATAGTATTCAGTAATTCTAAGTATTGAGTTGGTTAATAATTCGTTAATTTCAAATATTACGGAACATCGATTGGTTAGTTGATCTCGGTAACAAGATATGTCAGCCGGAGATATACGGGCTTTACTGCCCAATTCATGCCTCATTGCGGAACCAAACGGCGGTCACACGAACTGGGACGGGGGTTCCACTTGTCACATATGTGGCAATACTGTCTGAGGGACTAGTTAATGTTGAATACCAAAAATGCGGTGCCGGGAAATCTAACCCGGTCGCGTACGGCTTTCGCTCTGATCGCCGCAACTCTCCTGGTCGGCGGCAGCGTTACCGAAGCTTCCGCCAAATCCAGGCACCATCGCCACCATTCCCACCATGCCGCGAAGTCGGCCGGCGGTGATTGGCGTGACGCCAACGCCTCGATGGGCGGATCTTCCGGCGGACACAGCTTCTCGGGAATGGCCTCTTATTACGGCAACGAATCCGGCAGCCGTACCGCGTCCGGCGCCCGCTTCAACCAGAACGCCATGACCTGCGCCCACCGCTCGCTGCCGTTCGGCACCAAGCTGCGGGTGTCTCATCGCGGCCAGAGCGTCGTCGTCACCGTCAACGACCGTGGCCCCTTCATCAGGGGACGCGTGCTCGACCTCTCCACGGGCGCTGCCCGTGCCATCGGACTGACTGGCGCCGGCGTCGGCAAGGTCACCGCCGAGGTCGTTTCCTAAAGCGCGTCATTCGCGCCGTTTTCCGGTCCACCAGATTGGGTAAGCGTTGCGTTGCGTAGTGGTCGCGGATTCGTTCGCGCACCGACAAAAGCCTGCTGTCACAAATGACGGCAGGCTTTTTTATTGCGCGGAACCATCAACCGTCATTGCGAGGAGCGTAAGCGACGAAGCAATCCATTCTTCTTTTGCGCCGCAAGATGGATTGCTTCGCTGCGCTCGCAATGACGCTGAGGGACCTTTGGTAATCCGCTACAAAAAACTCTGCGGATCGACATCGACCTCGAGCTTGAGATTGCCCTTGGTCTTCGGTGCCGCCGCGAGCCATTCGCGCAGGTATTCCGACAGGTCGACATTGCGCAGCGATTTCACCAGCAGCCTGAAGCGATAGCGGCCCTTGATGACCGCGAGCGGCGCCTCGGCGGGTCCGAGCACCTGGATGCGCTCGTCGATCGGCGCGATGGCGGCGAGTTTTCGCGCGAACCCTTCCGCGGTCGGCCGGTCGCCGGCGGAAATGATCAGGCTGGCGAGCCGGCCGAACGGCGGGTAACCGGTGCGCTCGCGCGCGTCGATCTCGCTGGCGTAAAACGCTTCGCGATCGGCAGCGATCAGCGCCTTCATGACGGGGTGTTCGGGCTGATGGGTCTGCAGATAGCCGACGCCGCGGCCCTGCTCGCGCCCGGCGCGGCCGATCACCTGGTTGAGCAGTTGAAAGGTCCGCTCGGCGGCGCGCGGATCGCCATTGCCGAGGCCCAAATCTGCATCGACGACGCCGACCAGATTGAGCCGCGGAAAATTATGTCCTTTCGCCACCAGTTGCGTGCCGATGATGATGTCGACGCGCCCTTCCGCGATCTCGTTCAGCTCGCTGCGCATGGTCTCGATCGAAGTGATCAGATCGCTCGACAGCACCATGGTCCGGGCATCCGGAAACAACTGCGCGGCTTCCTCCTGCAGGCGCTCGACGCCGGGGCCGACCGCGACCAGCGATTCCTCGGCCTGGCAGTGCGGACAGATGTTCGGGCGCGGCATCGAGAAGCCGCAGTGATGACAGACCAGCCGCTGGCGAAAGCGATGATCGACCAGCCAGGCGTCGCAGATGGTGCAGGCGAAACGATGCCCGCAGGCCCGGCACAGGGTCAGCGGCGCGTAGCCGCGGCGGTTGAGGAACAGCAGCGCCTGCTCGCGCTTTTCGATCGCGAACCGGATTTGCTCGGCCAGAGGCGGCGAGATGAAACGGCCGCGCGGCGGCGGCGCACGGCGCAGGTCGATCGCCTCGATATGCGGCATGTGCTGGCCGCCGAAGCGCGACGGCAGCGCGACGCGCTGATAGCGGCCCTTGCGCGCATTGACCTCGGTCTCCACCGAGGGCGTCGCGGAAGCCAGCACGATCGGAATCTTTTCGATCCGCGCCCGCACCACCGCCATGTCGCGGGCATGGTAATGCACGCCGTCGCTCTGCTTGTAGGCCTGGTCGTGCTCTTCATCGACGACGATGAGCCCGAGATCCGCATAGGGCATGAACAGCGCCGAGCGCGCGCCGACCACGACGGTCGCCTCGCCGCTCGCGATCGCAGCCCAGTTGCGCGCGCGGGTGCGCGGCGTCAATTCCGAGTGCCATTCCAGCGGACGCACGCCGAAACGCTGCGCAAAACGGTCGAGGAACTGTCCGGTCAGCGCGATCTCCGGCATCAGGATCAGCGTCTGCTTGTCCCGGCGAATGGTTTCGGCGATCGCCTCGAAATAGACTTCGGTCTTGCCCGAACCGGTGACGCCGTCGAGCAATGCAACGTGAAAACTGCCATTGGCGGCCAGCGCCCGCATCGCATCGACCGCGCTGCGCTGCTGCTGCGAAAACTCCGGCTGGGCGAATTGCGGATCCGGTGCCGGCGGCGCCAGCGGCGGCGGCATCGCCTCGATTGCCAGCGTGCCCTCGTCGACCAGCCCGTCGATCACCCCGGAACTGACGCCGGCTTCGCGCGCCGCGTCGGATTTGCCGTGCAGCAGGCCGTCGGAGAGTATCTCGATCAGACGCCGCCGCGCCGGTGTCATTCGCCGCGGCGGCTCGCCGACCAGCCGCACACCGATCCGCATCCGCTCGGGGCCGAGATTTTCTCCCATCCGCAGGCACATCCGCAGCACCATGCCGCGCGCGGACAGCGTGTAGGTCGAGACCCAGTCGACCAGGCTGCGCAGTTCCTCCTTCAGCGGCGGCACGTCGAGCTTTTCGCCGACGTCCTTGAGGCGATTATGCAGCCGCGGGTCGGGGTTGGCATTCTCCGCCCACACCACAGCCACGACCTCGCGCGGGCCGAGCGGCACGCAGACGACGTCGCCGGGCTTCAGTTCCATGCCGCGCGGCACGCGGTAGGAATAGGCCTGATTGAGCGCGACCGGCACCAGCACATCGACGACTGATGTCGACGATGCCGATGAGGTGGTTTGGCGCGAGGAATGGTCCATCGAATCAGGCTCGGGGTAGCAGCCGCCTAGGTTACGGGCCCATGGCTGTTGGGGCCACCCAAGTTAACGGAAGGTAAGCGAAAGAGGTGCGATATAATCGCCAAAGAATCATAGCGCCATAGCTCCATGACCAAACCGGCCGCACCAGTCCAGTCTGTCGAACTCGATTGCGCCGACGAAAGTCTGGCGCTGCAGACGACGCGCTGGCTGACGCATTTGCGCGCCGAACGTCGGCTGTCGCCAAAAACGCTGGAAGCCTACGCCCGCGACCTGCGGCAGTGCCTGACGTTTCTCAGCGGACATTGGGGCAAACAGGTTTCGCTCAAGGACTTTGCCGCGCTCGAGGCCACCGATGTCAGGGCTTTCATGGCGATGCGCCGCGCCGACGAAATTGGCAGCCGCTCGCTGATGCGGGCGCTGGCAGGCTTGCGGTCGTTCGGACGTTTTCTGGAGCGCGAAGGCAAAGGCAAGGTCGGCGCCTTGTCGGCGATCCGCGCACCAAAAATCGGCAAGAGCCTGCCGAAGCCGATCCAGATGGCCGCCGCCAAGCGCTTCGCCGACGCCGAAGAGCGCGCCGGTGAGGATCGCGATCCCTGGATCTGGGCGCGTGACGCCGCCGTGATGGCGCTGCTGTACGGTTCGGGCCTGCGTATCTCCGAGGCGCTTGGGCTGAAACGCCGCGACGTGCCGCTGCCGGGCGAAGGCGACGTCATCATCGTGACCGGCAAGGGCAACAAGACCCGCATGGTGCCGGTGCTGCAAAACGTGCTGGCGCTGATCGTCGACTACACCGCGATGTGCCCGCATCCGTTGCCGCCGGCGGGACCGATTTTCGTCGGCGCCCGCGGCGGGCCGCTGTCCCCGCGCATCATCCAGCTCACCATGGAGCGGCTGCGCGGCGCGCTCGGCCTGCCCGACAGCGCGACGCCGCACGCGCTGCGGCACTCCTTCGCGACGCATCTTTTAAGCCGGGGCGGCGATCTGCGCGCGATCCAGGAATTGCTCGGCCACGCTTCGCTGTCGACCACGCAGATCTACACCGGCATCGACTCGGAGCGGCTGCTGGAAGTCTACCGCAACGCGCATCCGCGCGGCTGACCACGCCGCGCGACGACATATTCTGCCGCGCGACGACATATTCCCGTCACACCGTTGACGACCCGCCCTTGCCCCTTGCGCCGGCCATATTGTTCGGTCAATCGTTAGCGCGGGACAACGGCGATTCACCGGGGAGAGATACCATGAGCGCACATGAGAGCATGGAGCATGCGGAGCATGCCGAGCACGCTTCGGG
>JAIEPP010000674.1 GCA_019748335.1 Xanthobacteraceae bacterium | reverse complement strand
GCAGACCACATCGTGGGAGTCGAGATCGCCGATCACCCAGCCGCCGCCGTGGAAGAACACCAGGCAGGGCGCAAGGCCGTTGCGCTTGCGCAAGCTCCTTGGCGTGTAGATGCGCGCCGGGATCGCGCCGTGGGCGGCCGGGATCGATAGCGGTTTGGCGGAGTCGAGTTCCGGCGGTTCGGGATTGGAGACCGGACGTCCTGCCAGATAGAACTCGCGCGCCACCGTCGGCGATACCGACTCGTAGGGCGGACGATTGGCGGCCTGGAAAGCCGCAAACACGGCGGCGGCATCGGGATCGAGAACAACGGGCATTAAAGACCTCTGGTTTGAACGGCGGACTTCAGGCGGCGGTGCGGCCGCCATCCACGGTATAGGCGGAGCCGGAAACATAGCTCGCTTCGTCGGAGGCCAGGAACGCCACGATGGAGGCGACCTCGGACGCCCGTCCGAGCCGGCGGGCCGGAATCCGGTCGACGATTTTCTCGTTCGGCGGCGGTTCATTGCCGGGGTTGCGGCCCTGCAGGATCGTGCTCAGCATCCGGCTGTCGATCAACCCGGGGCAGACACAATTGACCCGCACCCCTGTGCCGGTGCATTCCCAGGCCGCGCTCTTGGTCAGCCCGATTACCGCATGCTTGCTGGCGCTGTAGACCGCGATCATCGGCGATCCCATCAGCCCGGCAATCGAGGCGGTGTTGATGATGCTGCCCTTGTTTTGTTTCAGCATCACCGGCAGCACGTATTTCATGCCGAGGAAGACGCCGACCACGTTGACGTCGAGCACCTTTCGAAAACTCTCCAGCGAATATTCGGGGATCGGCTTGATGTCGCCCTCGATGCCGGCATTGTTGTAGAACGCGTCGATGGTGCCGAACCTGTCGACCGTCGCGCGGACATATTCGGCGACGTCGCCTTCCTGGGTGACATCGGCGGTGATGGCGATCGCCTCGGCCGAGGCCGGCAGGCCCTTGATGGCGGCGGCAAGGTCCTGCTCCCGGCGGTCGACGGCGACAATGCGCGCCCCGCGTTCGGCCAGCAGGCGGATGGTCGCGGTTCCGATGACGCCGGCAGCCCCGGTGACGACGGCGATCCGGCCGTCCAGGCGAATTCGATCGGGCATGACTGGGGTTTCCTCTGGCTCGTCCGGTTTTTCCGGATTTTGGCGGTTTTCACGCGAGGCGGCCCCGCGGCAACGGAACGACTATTTCATTTGTGGCGGGAGCTGACCAGAGGCCGGGAGGGGCGGGAAAACCGCCCTTTCCCCGCCGTATTCCGCGTGTTAACCGGTAGGCACGCGAGCGGCCGATATGCCTGTACTATGTCGCGAGCCCGATTCGCCTTTCAAAGCCGCGCGAGAATGTTTCGAACCATTGCCCTGACCGGTTTCGCGGCCCTGATCGCCGCCTCGACGATCTCGCTTGCGCCCCAGGCCCAGGCGCAGATCGGCAATATATTCTCCGATCCGCCATTGCGGCCGCCGGGCGCCATCCCCCGCGGTAACCAGCCGCCGCAGCAAACGCCCGACGACGACGAGGAAGTGCCGGAATTGCCGCGCGGCCGGCTGCTGCCGACGCCGAACCGGCCGCCGCCGGGGCAGGGCGTTCCCGCGCCGGGCAGCGTGCAGTCGCAGCCGCTGGCGCCGCCGCCCGGCACCACCGTCGTTCCCCAGAACACGCAGCCGGGCATCGCGGTGGCGCCGCCGCAGCCGGGCGGTCCGGCCGCAGCTCCAGCCAATCCGGGCGTCGCCAACGCGCCGCCCAATGCGCTGCCGGGTCTGCCGCCGGGGCAACGCCAGCCCAAGAACGTGCCGGGTGCACCGGCGACGCTGCAACCGGGCGACGAGGTGGTGTCCGAGCCGCCGGCGTCGAAGGTCACCAACAAGAAGGCGAGCTTCTCCGGCCTCGACAAGATCACCGGGCGCATCATCAATTTCGACGAGGATATCGGTGAGACCGTGCAGTTCGGCGCGCTGCGGGTGAAGACCGACGCCTGCTACACCCGCCCGGCGACGGAGGCCGCCAACACCGACGCGTTCGTCGAGGTCGACGAGATCACGCTGCAGGGCGAGGTGAAGCGCATCTTCTCCGGCTGGATGTATGCTGCGAGCCCGGGCCTGCACGGCGTCGAGCATCCGATCTACGATATCTGGCTGACCGACTGTAAAGTCCCCGACCAGACCATCGTCAGCGCGCAGCCCGATCCGCCGAAGGCGCCACCGCCGCCGCCGGCGCAAAAACGACCGCCGGCGCCGAAGCAGGCTGCGCCGCGACCGCCGTCGTCGCTACCGCCGCAGCCGCAATTCCAGCAGCAGCCGCCGCCACCGCCACCCCCGCAGCAACAGCGGCCGGGCGGGCTGTTCGGCGGCCTGTTCGGGAATAATTGAACCTGGGTTCCTAGCCGGGGATGGAGCCAACGCGTCGCGCGAATGCGCGCCCGATGACAGGCTCCGCGAAATCCGGGCAGCTTTTCATTGGATAGGGCGAGCCCGGATTGCGCTGCGCTCCACCCGGGCGACGTCATTGGCGCTCCGCAATCATCGCGAGCGCGTCCGCGCCGCTGAAGCTGGCCGGCAATCTCATGAAATCCGCAGGTTCGCCTGATATCGCCTTGTCGAGCATCGCGCGGTAGCGCCGCCTCGGGATTTCGACCGCGCCAAAACTGCGCAGATGCTCGGTGACATATTGGGTGTCGAGCAGTTCGAAACCGCCGACGATCAGCCGCGCCACCAGATGCACCAGCGCCACCTTGGAAGCGTCGCGGGCATGATGGAACATGCTCTCGCCGAAGAACGCGCGCCCGAGGCTGACGCCGTAAAGCCCGCCGACCAGTTCGCCATTCTGCCAGGCCTCGACGCTGTGGCAGTGGCCGAGTTGGTAGAGCCCGACATAGAGGTCGCGGATACGCTTGTTGATCCAGGTGTCGTCGCGACCCGGCTGCGGCGCCGCGCAGCCGGCGATGACAGCCTTGAACGCGGTGTCGACGGTAACGGAGAAGGCGTCGGAGCGCACGGTGCGGGCCAGCCGCGAGGCGACGCGAAAACCGTCCAGCGGAATCACGCCGCGCAGTTCCGGCTCGACCCAGAACAGTGTCGGATCGTCGGCGCTTTCCGCCATCGGAAAGATGCCGCAGGCATAGGCCCGCAGCAGTACTTCGGGCGTGATTTCGGAAGCCGCAGAGTCGCGCGATGTCATGGCCGGGAGGATAGCAGGACGGCGAGGGCCTATGCTACGTTCCAAAAAAAAAGGCAGCGACGCCCGGATACCGGGTGAGCGAGAAAGCTGCCGGGGGAAACAGAAGGGGCGTTCGTGAAAATCACAGGGAAGACCATCGCGCCGCTGGCGGTCTGGCTGGCGATCTATCTGGTGCCGGTTCCGGCCGGCCTCAACGCCGATCAGTGGCACTATTTCGCGATCTTTGCCGCCGTCATCACCGGCCTGATCCTGGAATCGATGCCGGTCGGCGCGGTCGGCATCATTGGGCTGACGGTTGCCGGCGTGATGGGCTATGTCGAACACGATCCCAGCAAGTCGCTGCGTTGGATGCTGGCCGGATTTGCCGAAAGCACGGTGTGGCTGATCGTCGGCGCCTTCGTGTTCTCGATCGGCTACCGCAAGAGCGGTCTCGGCCGGCGGCTCGCCTTGATGCTGGTGCACCGGCTCGGCCGTCGCACCATCGGGCTCGGCTATGCCGTTGCCTTCTCCGACCTGGTGCTGGCGCCGGCGACGCCCTCCAACACCGCGCGCAGCGGCGGCACCATCTATCCGATCGTCAGCAATATTCCGCGGATCTACGGTTCGGAGCCGGGGCCGACGGCCGGCAAGATCGGCACCTATGTGATGTGGACGGCGTTTGCGACCACCGCGGTGACGAGTTCGCTATTCCTGACCGCGCTGGCGCCGAATGCCGCAGCACTCTCGATCGCCAAGAAGATCGCCAATGTCGAAGTCGGCTGGTCGCAATGGTTTTTCGGCTTCGCGCCGCTCGGCATCCTGTTGCTGCTGGTGGTGCCGCTGTTGAGCTATCTGGTGTGCCGGCCGGAGGTAAAGGAAAGCCCCGAGATCGTCGAATGGAGCGCGGGCGAACTCAAGGCGATGGGGCCGGCGTCGCGCAGCGAATGGATCATGGCGGCACTGGTGCTGCTGGCGATGTTCTTCTGGATCTGCGGCTCCAACCCGACCATCAGCCTGCCGCTGCTCGGATCCAACTTCATTAACCCGACCATGGTGGTGTTCGTCGTGATCTCGCTGATGCTCCTGACCGGCGTGATCGAGTTCGACGACATCGTGCGCGAGAAGAGCGCGTGGGAGGTGTTTTTCTATTTCACCTCGCTGCTGACGCTGTCGTCCGGTCTCAACGAAATCGGTTTCATCAAATGGGTGGCGGAGGGCTACGCCAGGCCGCTGGCCAGCGTCAGCCCGCTGATGGGCATGATCCTGCTGGTCTCGTTCTTCTTCTGGGTGCACTATTTCTTTTCCAGCATCACCTCGCATGCGGCCGCGGTGCTGCCGGTGGTGCTTGCCGTGGGCACCAGCATTCCCGGATTGTCGGTGCCGACGCTGACGCTGCTGTGCGTCTACTCGCTCGGTTTGATGGGCGTGATCTCGCCCTATGCGACCGGACCGGCGCCGATGTATTACGGCAGCGGCTACATCGGGAAAGGCGATTTCTGGAAGTTCGGCCTGATCTTCGGCGTGATCTATTTCGCCGGGCTGTTGCTGATCGTGCTGCCGTGGCTGCAGCTCATCAATGGCTAGCCCGCCGCGGCGCTGGCCGATATCGAGGCCGGCGGCGCATTCACCCGCCGAAACCGCAGCACGATGCGGGTGCCGCTATGGGCGGGATCTCGCTCGACATTGGCTTCCAGTTTTGAGGCCATGGCGCTGACGATGCGCTGTCCCATGCCGGTCGAACGCGGATCGACCTTGACGTTGAGGCCGACGCCGTCATCCGAGATCGCAAGTTCGAGATCGTCGCCGAGCGCCTTGAGTTCGACATGGATCGGACCGGCGCCGTCGGGATAGGCATATTTCACGGCGTTCATGACCAGCTCGTTGACGATGATGCCGATCGCGACCGCGCGGTCCGGGTCGATCTCGACCGGCTCGGCCGTCAGCGTCAGCCGCGACATCCTGTTGCCCTCGGCCGAGCGCCGGAGGTCCTCCAGCAGGGCTTCGAGATACTGATTCAGCATCACGCTCTTGAGGTCGTGCGAAGTGTAGAGCCGCCGGTGCACCTGCGCGACCGCGGCGACGCGCCCCATCGCGTTGGTCAGCGCCGCCTTGACGTCGTCCTGGGTCGAGGAATTGGCCTGCAAATGCAGCAGCGAGGCGATGATCTGCAGGCTGTTGCCGACGCGGTGATTGACTTCGCGCAGCAGCACTTCGCGTTCGGCGGCGAGTGCCGCGTAACGGTCGCGCGAGGCATGGACCTCGGCCTCGGCCTCGTCGCGCGCGCGCTGCAGCGCCGCCTGTTTCAGCGCGCCGTTGACGGCGACCTGCAGCAGCGGAATGAAATCGCCCTGAACGTCCTTGACGAGATAGTCGGCGGCGCCCGCTTTCAACGCGGTGACCGCGATGGCCGATTCCTGCGAGGCGGTGACGAACACCACCGGCGGCGCATCGGCAATCGCCATGATCCGCTCCAGCGTCTCCAGCCCGTCGAGGCCCGGCATGTGCTGGTCGAGCGCGATGGCGTCGATGCCGCCTTGCGCCAGCCGCGCCAGCCCCTGCTCGCCGCCTTCGGCATGCACGACCTTGAAGCCGGCCCGCGTCAGGCCGCGATCGACCAGCCGGGCGAGGCCGGGGTCGTCGTCGATATACAGCAATGTCGGCGTTGCTGGGGTCATGTGGCGGCTGGCGGTACCTGGATCACGGAAAAGAACAGTCCGAGCTGGCGAATGGCGTTGGCGAAACTTTCGTAGTTCACGGGCTTGGTGATGTAGACGTTACAACCGAGCTCGTAGCAACGTTTGATTTCCTGGGAATCGTCAGTCGTGGTCAGGACCACGACCGGCGTCGTCTTCAGGTATTTGTTGTCCTTGACCTGCTTGAGGATATCGATGCCGCTGGTGTCGGGCAGGTTGAGATCGAGCAGGATCAGCAGCGCGTTGCCCTTGTGGTCGAGGCCGGTCCCGTCCTTGCCGAACAGGTAGTTCAGCGCGGCTGTACCATTGGTGAACGGCACGATCTCGTTGTTGACGCCGGACCGGCGGATATTGCGTTCGATCAGCCGGGCGTGGCCCTCGTCGTCCTCGATCATGATGATGGTGACTGGATTGCTCATGCTTCTCGATTCCGGTTACTTTTGTTCCAGTTGATCGGCAGCGTGACCGTGAAGGTGCTGCCTTGATGAAGTTCGGAGGCGACCGACATGGTGCCGCCGAGCCGCCGCACCAGCGCGCGGACATGGGCGAGGCCGATGCCCTGGCCGGGCTTGTCCTGGGTTCCCGCGCGGCGGAACAGGTCGAAAATCCGCTGATGGTCCTTGGGATCGATACCGCGGCCGTTGTCGGTGATTTCGAAAATCGCAAAGCCGAGCTTGGTGCGGCCGCGCACCTGGATGTCGCCGGGCACCCCGCTCTTGAGATATTTCAGCGCGTTGTCGATCAGGTTCGAGAAGATCTGCTCCAGCGCCAGCCGATCGCTGACAATGTCAGGCAGCGGCTCGATCCGGATTTGCGCCTGCGCTTCCGACGCCTGATGCGCCACGGTCGAAACGATATTCTCGATCAGCTCGCGGGTATCGATCCGTTCCGGCTTGAACTCGCGCCGTCCTTCGCGGGTCAGGTTGAGGATCGCCGATATCAGCCGGTCCATCTTGCCGATCGACGACTTGATGAAGCCCAGCGCCTCGGTGAAATCCTCCGAGAGCTGCTTGTCGGTGCCTTCCAGCGCCGGTTCGGCGGTATCGGTCGCGTTGTCGGGAGCGGGAGCCGCGGCGGATTGCAGGCGGGCAAGGGAGGCGATCCGCTTGAAAATATCGCCGCGCAATTCCTCGAGTTCGCTGGTGAAGCCCATGATGTTGACGAGCGGCGAGCGCAGGTCATGGCTAACGATGTAGGCGAAGCGCTGGATCTCGTCATTGGCTTCGCGCAGGTCGGCGGTGCGCTCGTCGACGGTGGTCTCGAGGTTGATGTTGTTATCGCGCAGTTTCGATTCGGCTGCGTCCCGGGCGCGCGACGAGACCCGAACCAGAAAGACGGATAGGCCGGCGAACGCGATCACGAGCCCGGAGCCCGCGACCGTCACGATCGAGGCGAGTTGCTGGGTCCGGTCGGCGGTCGCGGTGCGCAGTTTGAACAGGCGGTCTTCCTCCGCGCGCATGTCGCGCGTGGTCTCCGCAATCACCTTGACGGCGTCGGTGGAGGTCCCCTGACGCAATACGGTCACGGCGGTGCCGACGTCATTGTTCTTGACGCGATCGATCCCACGCGAAAACTCCGCAAGCCTGACGTCGAGCGCCTTTCTGAGCTTGGTGCTGTTGGCGACCTGGACCGGATTATCGGAGCTGAGCGAAATCAGCTGATCGGCCGCAGGCAGGATGCCCGCCGCCGCCGTCTGATATTCGGCCAGATACTGTGGCGCTGAACTGAGCATGTAGGCGCGCGTCGCACTTTCGGCCCGGCGGATTTCCAGCAGCAGGTTGGAAATCTGGCTCTCGACCTCGACCGTATGCACCACCAGGCCATTGTCGCGCCGGGATTTGTTGACCAGCAGGACGGACGCCGTGCTGATCGCGATCAGCACCAAAAGGCCTGCCGCAAGCAGCAGGATTTGTCCCATGGCGCGGCGGCGCTGGGCATCAGCCGTCACAACGGCCTCGCGTCATGTAGAAACGGAACAAGTTGGCCCTGCGTGGAAAACCCCAATGGCCCCGTTAACGTCGGCGGTGACGATTGGTTCCGCTCGGCATCGGGGTTTTTCTTAGGGCGTTTTGCCGTCCGCAGCCTGGCCGGCGAGGTACTGCTCCAGCCAGTGGATATGGTAGTCGCCGTCGATGATGGCGGGCTCGCGGACCAGCGCCCGGAACAGCGGCAGGGTGGTCTCGATGCCGTCGACCACCATCTCGTCGAGCGCCCGGCGAAGCCGCATCAGGCATTCGGCGCGGGTCTTGCCGTGGACGATCAGCTTGCCGACCAGGCTGTCGTAATAGGGCGGGATCACGTAGCCCTGATAGACGGCGGAATCGATCCGCACGCCGAGCCCGCCGGGCGGGTGGAACTGGGTGATCCTGCCCGGCGAGGGCCGAAACGTCTGCGGGTTTTCCGCATTGACGCGGCACTCGATGGCATGGCCCATGATGGTGATTTCATCCTGGGTCGCGGGCAGGTCGCCGCCGGCGGCGATGCGAATCTGCTCCAGCACGAGGTCGATATCGGTGAT
>JAIEPP010000560.1 GCA_019748335.1 Xanthobacteraceae bacterium | reverse complement strand
CGGAGATGTATGCGTTCCGCGATCGCTACGGCAAGGAATGGGAGCTCGATCTCAAGATCGAGCCCTGCCCGCCGATTGACGCCATCGATCCGACCTTGCCGCCGGCCGCGCGTTCCGCCGCGCGCAAGACCGAAGGGTTGAAGTGGGCGCTGACCAAATATGGTTTCGACGGATTGATCGCCGGCATCCGCCGCGACGAGGAAGCCACCCGCGCCAAGGAGCGCGTGTTCTCGCCGCGCGGCCTCGAAGGCGGCTGGGACGTGCGCGACCAGCCCCCGGAATTCTGGGACCAGTTCAACGCCTCGCCGCCGCCGGGCGCACATTTGCGCATTCACCCGATCCTACATTGGACCGAGGCCGACATCTGGGCCTACACCAAGCGCGAAAACATTCCGATCATCCCGCTCTACCTCGCCAGGGACGGCAAGCGCTATCGCTCGCTGGGCGACCAGGACATCACCAATCCGGTGGCGTCGACCGCGTCTGACATCGACGAGATCCTGACCGAACTCGACGGCACCAAGGTGCCGGAGCGGTCGGGGCGCGCGCTCGACCACGAAACCGAGGATGCGTTCGAGCGGCTGCGTGTCGCCGGCTATCTCTGACCTATTTCCAAATCAGGCGGCTCCGATGAACATGATCCTCCCCGCAAGCGTTTCGGCGACACCGAACGGCACCACCCGCCCGCAAGTGCGCATCGTCATCGTCGGCCATGTCGATCATGGCAAATCCACCTTGGTCGGACGGCTGCTGCACGAAACCGGCAGCCTACCCGAGGGCAAGCTGGAGATGTTGAAAGCGGTCAGCGCGCGGCGCGGCATGCCGTTCGAATGGTCGTTTCTCCTGGACGCGTTGCAGACCGAACGTGACCAGGGCATCACCATCGACACCACGCAGATCCGTTTCCGCACCCGCTCCCGCGACGTGGTGCTGATCGACGCGCCCGGCCACGCCGAATTTTTGCGCAACATGATCACCGGTGCCTCGCAGGCCGACGGCGCGGTGCTGATCATCGATGCGCTCGAAGGCGTACGCGACCAGACCCGTCGCCACGGCTATCTGCTGCATCTCCTCGGAATCAAGCAGGTTGCCGTCGTGGTCAACAAGATGGACCGCGTCGATTTCAGCGCCGATCGCTTCAAGGAGATCAGCGACGAGATTTCGGCGCATCTCATTGCCCTCGGCGTGACGCCGTCGGCGGTGATTCCGATTTCCGCGCGCGACGGTGACGGCGTCGCCGAACATACGCCGCGGATCGGCTGGTATCAGGGCCCGACCGTGGTCGAGGCACTCGACGCACTGGAACCGGCGCGACCGCTGGAGCAACTGGCACTGCGGCTGCCGGTGCAGGCGATCTACAAATTCGACGACCGCCGCATCGTCGCCGGCCGTATCGAGTCCGGCCACCTCAGCACCGGCGATGAAATCGTCATCATGCCCGCCGGCAAGATTGCGAGAATCAAGACCGTCGAGAGCTGGCCGGTGACGCCGCTTTCAGGCAGCCATGGCGCGGGCCGCTCGGTCGGCATCACGCTCGATCGTGAACTGTTCATCGAACGCGGCGACGTCATCGCCCACGTCGGCGCAACCCCGCGCGATACGCGGCGGATCCGCGCCCGGATTTTCTGGCTGCACGACAAGCCGCTGTCGAAGGGCGATCAGATCCTGATCCGTCTCGGCACCCGCGAGAGCCGCGCCAGCGTGGTCGCGATCGAGAAGGCGGTCGATCCCGGCGAACTCTCCAATGCCGAGACCAGCTCGATCGCGCGCAATCATGTCGGTGAAATCGACATCGCGCTGGCGCAGCCGGTCGCGGCCGATCCCTATTCCGACAATCCGCGCACCGGACGCCTCGTGATCGAAGTCAACGGCCGCATCGCCGGCGGTGGCCTCGTGCTGTCGGTTGATTCCGGACAGCGCGCCGTGCCGATCGACATCGTGCCGGTGGAAAGCGCGCTGCGCTCTGAAGAGCGCTCGGCGCGCTACCATCACAACGGCGCGGTGATCTGGCTCACCGGCCTGCCCGGCTCCGGCAAATCGACGCTGGCCCGCGCGCTGGAGCGCCGGCTGTTCAGCCGCGGCGGTTCGCCGATCCTGCTCGACGGCGACACCTTGCGCGCCGGCCTCAATAACGATCTTGGTTTTTCGCCGCAGGACCGCAGCGAAAACATCCGCCGCCTCGCCGAGGTCGCGACCCATCTGGCGCGCAACGGCCATATCGCCATCGTCGCCGCGGTTTCGCCTGCGCTCGCCGATCGCGCCGCGGCACGACGCATCGCCGACACCTTGTTCCGCGAAATCCATGTCGCCGCCCCCGCCGATGTCTGCGAGAGCCGCGACCCCAAGGGTCACTATGCCAAAGCGCGCGCCGGGACCCTGCCGTCGTTCACCGGCATCACCAACGACTACCAGCCGCCGACCGCATGCGAGTTGAAGATCGACACCTCGACCCGCTCGGTGGCGGACGCCACCGACGAGATCGAGCGGATGCTGGCCGAGACCGGCATCCTGTTTGACGAACTGGTCGATCTGGCGGCGAATATCTAGGCCCGCCCTCAGGCCTATTGGGGCCTTCTCATCGACCCGGCTTTAGCGCTAAAAGGGCTGCCAACGCGGCCGCTTTTGGCGCGTTTTTTGCTGCTTTTGTCTGAAAATCAGCCTGTAAACACCATTTCTAGTCCGAGAAAGCCCATCATGAAGCGTGTCGATGCCCACGGATTGAAGATCGCCCCGGAACTGTTCGATTTCATCGCCAAGGAGGCGACCCCCAAGACCGGGATTACGCCAGACGCGTTCTGGGCCGGGCTCGCCGCCATCATCAAGAAATTGGGGCCGAAAAACCGCGAATTGCTCGCCTTCCGCGACGCGCTGCAGGCCAAGATCGACGGCTGGCACCGCGCCCACAAGGGCAAGGCGTTCGACATGAACGCCTATACGGCCTTCCTCAAGGAAATCGGCTATCTGCTGCCGGAGCCGGCGACCCACAAGGTCGAGACGACCAATGTCGACGAGGAAATCGGCAAGATCTGCGGACCGCAGCTCGTGGTGCCCCTGACCAACGCCCGCTACGCGCTGAACGCGGCCAATGCGCGCTGGGGCAGCCTGTATGATGCTTTCTACGGTACCGACGCGATCCCGCACGATCCGAGCGAAGGTGGCAAAGGATACAACAAGGCGCGCGGCGACAAGGTGATCGCCAAGGCGAAGGCCTTCCTCGACGCCGCGGTACCGCTGGCGACCGGCAGCCATACGGATGTGACCTCCTACAGTGTCATCGCCGGTCAGTTGGCTGTGAAGTTGAAGAGCGGCAACGCCACCGCGCTCAAGACCGCCGCGCAGTTCGCCGGCTATCTGGGCGACGACGCCGCCCCGACCGCGATCCTGCTGGTCAACAACGGCATGCATGTCGAGGTCAAGATCGACCGCAGCAACCTGATCGGCAAGGACGATCCGGCCGGCGTTGCCGACATGATCCTGGAGTCGGCGGTATCGACCATTCTCGACATGGAGGACTCGGTCGCCGCTGTCGATGCCGAGGACAAGGTGCTGGTCTATCGCAACACGCTCGGCCTGATGGACGGCACGCTATCCGCAGACTTTGACAAGGGCGGCAAGACGCTGAAGCGCTCGCTCAACCCCGACCGCGTCTACAAGACGCCCGATGGCAAGCAGCTGACGCTGCACGGCCGCAGCCTGCTGCTGATGCGCAATGTCGGCCACCACATGTTCACGGACGCCGTGCTCGACGACAAAGGCGAGGAAATTCCGGAAGGCCTGCTCGATGCCGCGGTCGCCGGACTGCTGGCGATCCACGATCTCAAGGGCTCGTCCAAGACCAAGAACAGCCGCACCGGCTCGGTCTATATCGTCAAGCCGAAGATGCATGGTCCCGACGAAGTCTCTTTGACTTGCGAGTTATTCGCTGAAGTCGAGAAGATGCTCGGTCTGCCCGAAAACACCATGAAGGTCGGGATCATGGACGAGGAGCGCCGCACCACGGTCAACCTCAAGGCCTGCATCCAGAATGCCTCGAAGCGGATCTGCTTCATCAACACCGGCTTCCTCGACCGCACCGGCGACGAGATTCATACGTCGATGGAAGCGGGTCCGATGATCCGTAAAAACGACATGAAGGCGCAGCCCTGGATCAAGGCCTATGAAGACTGGAACGTCGACATGGGCCTGATCGACGGCCTGCCCGGCCATGCCCAGATCGGCAAGGGCATGTGGGCCGCGCCCGACAAGATGGCTGACATGTTGACCCAGAAGATCGGCCATCCCCAGGCCGGCGCCACCACCGCCTGGGTGCCGTCGCCGACCGCCGCCACGCTGCACGCGCTGCATTATCACCAGGTCAACGTGCAGGCCCGGCAGCAGGAACTCGCCAAGGGCGGCCAGCGCGCAAAGCTCTCCGATATCCTGACCATTCCGATGTCGCAGTCGAACTGGGCGCCCGATGACGTCAAGCAGGAGATCGACAACAACTGCCAGGGCATCCTCGGCTATGTCGTGCGCTGGATCGACCAGGGCGTCGGCTGCTCCAAGGTGCCCGACATCCATGACGTCGGCCTGATGGAAGACCGCGCCACCCTGCGCATCTCCAGCCAGCATCTGGCGAACTGGCTCGCGCATGGCGTCGTTACCGAAGCCCAGGTGATGGAGTCCCTGAAGCGCATGGCGGTCGTGGTCGACGGCCAGAACAAGGGTGACGCGCTCTACAAGCCGATGGCGCCTGCCTTCGACGGTGTCGCCTTCAAGGCCGCCTGCGATCTCGTCTTCAAGGGCCGCGAGCAGCCGAACGGCTACACCGAATACATCCTCACCGCCCGCCGCCGCGAAGCCAAGGCGGCCGGGTAGTTCGGCGGGCAGCATCCGACATAGAAAAGCCCCGGCATCCGCCGGGGCTTTTTTCGTTTGCGCTGGCCGTCCTAAAACACCGCGAGGTATTTCAGCAGCGAGATGATGCCGAGCACGATGACGACGACGCGGCAAATTTGCTTGGCACGGCCGTCAAGCGGCAGCATGTTGATGAGATAGAGAATCAGGATAACGACCAGAAACGTGATGAGTACGCCGACAAGCATGCGTGGATCCCCCTCGAACATTCGTTGAAATGCGCTGTTAGCGAATTGTTAACGCGCTGAACCCTCCCTGGTTCCATGTGGGGAACCGGTTGCACGATCCGAAAAATACAAGTTATTTCAACGACCCTCGTAATACTACGACTGTCGCCACTGGTTAAGTCTTTACCCTTTTACCCCCAAATGGCCGGCAGCCTTGGGGGGTATCATGTTGAATCGTCTGACCGTATCCGCGCTGCTGAAAACCGTCATTCTCGCCACGTCCTTTGTCGTCGTGGTCGGATTTTCGCTGAATGCCTGGGACGCCTGGGGGCGCCTGCAGACGGCTGGCCGCATCTCGGTGATCACGGATGCCTCCGCCAACATGTTCAAGGCGATGCACAATCTGCGCACCGACCGTTCCACCACCAACCGCCTGCTGAACGGCGGCGCGCCGATGGACAGTGACATCGAGAAATATCTCAGGTCGCTTCGCGATGCCGAAATGCCGGGCATGGGCAATGCGCTCGCGCTGTTCGGCAAGATCGAATTCCCGCAGCAGCAGACGCTGGTTCCCGAATTTGACCGCCTGTTCAAGACGCTGACCGCCGAGCAGAAAGAATTCTGGGAGCTAATGGCGCAGCCGACGTCACCGCGCCGCGCGGCGCTGGCCAAGGAATACATGGAAACGACGCAGGGCCTGCTGAACGTGCTCGACAAGCTGTCGGGCGTGATCGCCGGCAGCGTCAACCACCAGGACGCCACGATCGACCAGTTGTTCGCCATCAAGCAATCCGCCTGGCTGCTGCGCAACACCGCCGGCGAAGGATCGCTGCTGATTTCGAACGGACTCGCGATGGACAAGGTCCCGCCGGAAACGCGCACGACCTTCACCAAATTTGTCGGCGGCACCGATGCCGCCTGGAACGCGCTGCAACTGACCGCCTCGGGCATGCAGTTGCCTCCGGCGCTGGCGGCGGCAATCGAAGCCAACAAGAAGGCCTATTTCGAACAGTCCTATCTCGACCTGCGCGAGCGGCTGCTGAAGGCGATGATCGCCGGCGAAAAGCCCGAACTGACCGCGAACCAGTGGAGCCCGATCACGGTCGGCCGCCTCAGCGCCGCGGTCGGCGTCGCCGAAGCAGCGCTCGATGCGGCGCGCGACCATAGCGCGACGCAGTACTCGTCGGCCATGCGTACGCTGGTGCTGCAGCTGACGCTGCTGGCCGGCGCACTGGCCCTGACATTCGGCGCCATGACGATGGTCACCCGCCGCGTCATCAGGCCGCTGCACAACATGCGCGACGCGATGCTGAAGGTTGCCGCCGGCGATCTCGCTGTCGACACGGGCTACGCCACGCGCAAGGACGAAATCGGCGCACTGGCCGGCGCGCTCGAAACCTTCAAACAGCAGGCTGCCGACAAGGTCCGGATCGAGGCGCAGGAGCGTGAGCACAACGCCGCCGCGACGCGCCGCCAGAAGGCGATCGAAGCCCATGTCGGCGAGTTCGAAGACCTGGTGCGGCAGACGCTGAACCAGCTCGGCGATGCTTCCGGCCAGATGCGCACCACCTCGACCGGACTGTCGACGGTTTCCCGCCAGACCAACGCCCGCGTCGAGGTCGCCGAAAAGGCCTCCAGCGAAGCCTCCAACAGCGTCGGCAGCGTCGCAGCCGCCGCCGAAGAGCTGAGCGCCTCGATCAACGACATCTCCCAGCAGGCCGCACATGCGGCCGGTATCGCCAGCCGCGCGGTCAGCCAGGCCAGCGAAACCGACGGCACCGTCCAGGGTCTCGCCAAGTCGGCAGCCCGGATCGGCGAAGTCGTCGGCCTGATCAATACCATCGCCGCGCAGACCAACCTCCTGGCGCTGAACGCGACCATCGAAGCCGCCCGCGCCGGCGAAGCCGGCCGCGGCTTCGCCGTGGTTGCCTCCGAAGTCAAATCGCTGGCCAGCCAGACCGCGAAGGCGACGGAAGAGATTTCCGAGCAGATCTCCGACATCCAGAAGGTCGCGGGCGAAGCCATCGACGCCATCAAGGGCATCGGCAGCATCATCGGCGAGGTCAACGAGGTCGCGACCGCAATCGCCGCCGCTGTCCAGGAACAGGGTGCCGCAACGCAGGAGATCACGCGCAGCACGCAGTTTGCCGCCCAGGGCACCAGAAACGTTTCCGAAAACATCATGGGCGTGAAGGCCGACGCGGATGCTTCGGCCGCCGCCGCCGACGACGTCAAGACCGCCTCCGAGACGCTGGAGACGCAGAGCCAGCAGCTCGGTCATCAGGTCACGGACTTCCTCGGAAAGATTCGCGCGGCGTAAGCATCATTATCCCGTCACCCTGAGGAGCGCGAAGCGCGTCTCGAAGGGCGACGGCCCGACTGGAGCCACTTCATCCTTCGAGGCTCGCTCCGCTCGCACCTCCAGCGACAACGGCGGAACCGTTGCGCGGGGATGACGGATAGAACGTGGATGGCCGGGTCAAGCCCGGCCATGACGAACTGACTTCACTCCTGCGCCACCACGGGCACCCGCTCGTACTTCGCGCGCACGCGCTCGGTGGCCGGCGAGAAATTCAGCGACGCGCCGCGTTTGTCGGCGCCGCGGCCAGCGACCACCAGGCCGTTTTCGCCGGCGACGATGTCGCCCTTGCGCAGCGTCGGATCGTTTTCGATTTTGACCGGCGCCAGGCCGATCTGGTCCTTGCCGTTGCAGGTGCAGCCCGCCACGATCTCGGTGCGGTAGCGGAACGCGTTCGGCAGTTCCGAATAGGACTTTCCATTGTCGGTCGCGGCGTTATCGATATTGCTGCCGTAGACGACCTTGGTCTCGCTGGCGGGGCAGAAACTGTTGCAGGACGCCGCCCGGCTGGCATTGTCGGACGCGGTGACCGGGAAGTAACGGCCGTCGCAGCTGCGCACGCAAAACGCCTGGCCGCCGCCGCTATAGCGTGGCCGCATCTCGCCCCGCGGCGCCGGGATCGAACCATCCTCATTGGCAAAGGGCATCGAGACATAGGGCTGCGGGGCCCGTCGCCCCATGCCGCCGAACAGCGCCGAGAAAAAATCCTGGGCCTGTGCGGCCGGCGCCAGCATGGTAGCGCATAACAACATTGCCGCCGGCACGGCCCACTTTCCTGATCTGACGGCCATCGTTATCTCCCGTTACGCAACGCTCAGTTCAGCTGCGACGCCGTCAGGTTCATCGCCTGGCGGCCCGAAGGCAGCGTCGTCACGGCCGGACGCGTATGCGCGGCGGCGGCCGGACGAACCGTGATGGCAGTTTTGGTATCCGAACCACGCGCCATGATCGGCG
>JAIEPP010000669.1 GCA_019748335.1 Xanthobacteraceae bacterium | reverse complement strand
ATGAACACGATCAAGAGGCCCGCGACGGCGTCGCCGCGGACGAACTTCGAGGCGCCGTCCATGGCGCCGAAGAAGCCACTTTCGTCTTCCAGTTCCTTGCGGCGCGACTTGGCGGTCTTTTCGTCGATCAGTCCGGCGGAAAGATCGGCGTCGATCGCCATCTGCTTGCCCGGCATCGAGTCGAGCTGGAAGCGGGCGGCGACTTCGGCGATGCGGCCCGAACCCTTGGTGATGACGACGAAGTTCACGATCACCAGGATCGCGAACACGATGATGCCGATGACGAAATTGCCGGACATCACGAAGTTGCCGAACGCCTCGATGACGTGGCCGGCGGCGGCGGTGCCCTCATGACCCTTGGACAGGATCAGCCGCGTAGAGGCCATGTTCAGCGACAGCCGCAGCATGGTCGAGATCAAGAGGATGGTCGGAAACGACGAGAATTCCAGCGGCGCCTGGATGAACAGCGAGGTCATCAGGATCAGGATCGACACCGTGATCGAGATCGCCAGGAACAGGTCGAGCACGACCGAGGGCAGCGGCAGGATCAGCACCACCAGGATGGTGAGGACGCCGAACGCCAGCGCCAGATCGCCGCGCTTGAGGACGTCTACGATGTCGCTGAGGCTGAAGCTGTTACCTGTGCCTGCGCCTTGACCTGCCGTCACGTCGACCATGGTTGCAGCTCTCCCCCGCGCCTGGCGACCACGGCCGCCGAGCGTATTCGAGACGGCCGAAGGGCCGCCTGTCCGAAAGTGAGGTACCGCACTGGCGTCCACGGGAACTCCCGCTTCAAACGCGATTGACGACACTCGACTTCACTCGGCAATTATTGCCGGGTGTATGGTTAGCAAAGGGTTAACGGAGGTTAATACGGCCCCGAAAACCGCCACTTCGGGCGATCCGCCGCACGGCGTCCTGACGAGGAGCGAAAGCGACGACTTGTCCGCCGAAGTTCGCATCAGGGGCGGCTAGTCCGACGGCAGCCGCGAGAACCGGAAATTGCAGTGGTTGGCGCCGCCAGCCAATGTTTGCGTCCGTTCCAGGTGGATGCCTTGCGTTGCATAGGCGTTGAAATCGAGCCCGCAAATATTCGGCAAGATTTCCCTGTCGCCATGGCGGGCCGCGAATTTGCAAATGCCGCAAGCCGTGTAGTTGATGCCGAATTCAAAATTGTCACTCGGGCCCGGCTCGACGAAATCGTAGACGAAATCTTCCGGAAACTCCCGTCGACGGCTTTTTGCAGCCTGCTCGCGCAGCAGAGTCTGGTTCTCCGACGACATGAATTGACGCCCCGAGGCGAGACGTTCCGCTTCGGGCACGGTGAGCAATTGCGCCTTGTAGGTCTCTCGCTCGATTTCGCCGATCACGGACAGCGAGACGCCGTGTCGCCGCAGCACCCGGCTGATGGCCATAAAGCCCATGAGACGCATGAAGAAATCGCTCATACGACTTGCCGCGCCTCCGACATAGGGCATTTGGGTGAGCACGATTTCGAATTCGTCCATCACCTCCTGCCTGATCCCATCGATGTCAGATAAGTGCGCGCGCTCGCACAACATCGGTTCGGCAAGGTCGAGGCGATGGCGCATGGCGGCCTCCATGGCACCGCGATGCTCTTCGTAAAAGGGATGGATGGTCTCAGCCATTGGATACCTCTCCAGTCGGCAGGATCTCGGGATGTTGCGAACCCACCCGTAACCGGAGACGCCAAGTCGGCGCAAAGCATGGTTCCTTCGGTCAAGCACTAGAAAATCTATTGCAAGGCCACGGCCCATCGGTGTCAAAATGCCGCGCGATGACCTACGCCCTTCCACCACTCAACGCGGTTCGCGCATTCGAAGCTGCCGCGCGGCATCTGAGCTTCAAGCTGGCCGCGCACGAACTGCACGTGACGCCCGCCGCTGTAAGCCAGCAGGTGAAAGCGCTGGAGGCGCGCCTCGGCGTACGCCTGTTCGAGCGGCTGCATAAGCAGCTCATCCTGACCGCGGCCGGTCAGGCCTATCTGCCCGGGATATCCGATGGTTTTCGTCGCATTGCGGACGCGACCTCGCAATTGAAGCCGGCAGGTGCGGTGCTGCTGCAGTTGGGGGTCGATGGCAGCTTCGACCTGCGCCGCCTCGCGTTGGCGGAGTTTCGCAGCGCGCATGCGGAAATCGGTTTGCGGGTGCTGCAGCCCGCCGGCTTGCACGAGTTGGTCGAGGGCAAGGTCGACCTGCTGATCGCCCGCGGTTTTGGCCACCATCCGGGTTATCGCTGCGACCGGGTCAATGAGGGATCCGGTCTGGGTGATTGGCTGATTGCGCCTGAAGGCACTGCGGATTGTCCCGAGGTCGTCAGCTTCCGCGAATGGCTGCGCGCTTTGCCGGCCGAGAACACCCCAACCCACCGCCGCCCTCGTCTGGTCTCATCCTCGGAAGGTGAGGCGACCGTGAAGCAGAAAGAATTCGGCATCAAAGGCCGGAAGTAACCATCATCGGGCAGGGCACCCAGATATCTCACCCTTTGGCCGGCGACCCTGTCATAAGGACGAATGGCAGATCCAGCAGGCTTCGAAATCGTCACCTATCAACGTCAACCGGGCGTCTGGCGCGCAAGCGTCACCCCGAGCGGGCGGTCCAACTCCGGCAAGATCATGCGCAGCATCGTCACCCCGGACGATTGCGTGACGGAGGAAGACGCCCGGAAATCCGCGATGCGCGCGATCAAGAACATCGGCACCGAATAGACCGCAGCCTCGATCCAGAATGAAGCAGGCCGCTGTCCGTCAGGGGAACGGCGACGGCGCTTGCCGCCGGTTCCAGCCGGCCGCCTTATTCGGCCGCCTCTGTCATCCGGCCCTTGCCGCCGCAGGTCTTGCAGGGCGGCGGATAAATCCGTCGGCCGGGAACCGGCTGTTTGACGGACGGAAAGCCCGTGCCGTTGCAGGCAGGGCATTTTTCTTCGTTCGGGTTGGACTTGATGGGCTTCATGGATTGTTTCTCGACCTTGAGGGGCCGAAGAGATACGGCGACTGCATTCAAGGGTTTCAGTCCGCCGTCAAATCGACAACCAGCCTAGGGTTGATGGATCGGGTTATGCACCGTGATCGACGGATCTTGACCCGTCGGAATCGATGGCTTTCGCGATAGCGACCAGCCCTTCACCAGTCCGAACACCGCCGGGATCACGATCAGGGTCAGCAGCGTCGAGGACACCATGCCGCCGATCATGGGGACGGCAATGCGCTGCATGATCTCGGAGCCGGTGCCGCTGCTCCACATGATCGGCAACAGGCCGGCCATGATCGCGACCACCGTCATCATTTTCGGGCGCACGCGTTCGACCGCGCCTTCCATGATGGCGTCGTAGAGATCGCCACGCGTTACGACGCGGTTCTCGCTCGCGCGTTGCGCCGTGACGTGGGCCAGCGCCTGGTTAAGGTACATCAGCATCACGACGCCGGTCTCCGCGGCGACGCCCGCAAGCGCGATGAATCCGACGGCAACGGCCACCGACAAATTGAAGCCGAGCCACCACATCAGCCAGAGGCCGCCGACTAGCGCGAACGGAAGCGACAGCATCACGATCATGGTTTCCGCGATCGAGCGAAAGTTCAGATACAGCAGCAGGAAGATGATCAGCAGCGTCACCGGAATGACGATCCTGAGCCGCGCGGTGGCGCGTTCGAGGTATTCGTACTGGCCGCTCCACATCACATAATAGCCCGGCGGAAACTGAATGCCGGCCTGCACGGCCTGCCGCGCTTCGGCAACGTAGCCGCCGAGATCGCGATCGCGGATGTCGACATAGATGTAGGTTGCGAGCTGGCCGTTTTCGGTGCGGATTGTCGTCGGCCCGCGCGCCGGCGTCACCGTGGCGACTTCGCCGAGCGGTACGGCGCCGCCTGATGGCATCGGCACCAGCACGTCGCTGGCGATCGCTTCCGGATTGTCGCGGAGGTCGCGGGGGTAGCGCATGTTGACGGTGAAGCGCTGGCGGCCTTCGACCGTCGTCGTCACGGTCTGACCGCCGAGCGCGGTCGCCACCGTGTCCTGCACGTCCTGCACCGCGATGCCGTAGCGCGCCAGCGCCGTGCGATCCGGCGTCACGTCGAGATAGTAGCCGCCAATGCCGCGCTCGGCATAGGCCGACGAGGTGCCGGGCACGGCCTTGATGATCTGCTCGATCTGTTTGGCGAGCCGGTCGATCTCGACCAGATCGGTGCCGATCACCTTGACGCCAATGGGGGTCCGGATGCCGGTCGACAGCATGTCGATGCGAGCCTTGATCGGCATGGTCCAGGCGTTCGACACGCCAGGAAATTGCAGCGCCTTGTCCATCTCTGCGATCAGGCCATCGACGGTAAGGCCAGCGCGCCATGTTTCCTTGGGCTTGAGATTGACGACGGTCTCGAACATTTCGGACGGCGCGGGATCGGTCGCTGTCGCTGCACGTCCGGCCTTGCCATAGACCGAGGCGACTTCCGGAAAGGACCGGATGATACGGTCCTGCATCTGCAGCAATTCGGCAGCCTTGGTGACGGAGATGCCCGGCAGCGTTGTCGGCATGTAGAGCAGGGTGCCTTCGTTCAGGTTCGGCATGAACTCGGTTCCGAGCTGGCGCGCCGGCCAGATGCTGACCGCGAGAATCGCCAGCGCGAGCACAATGACCAACGTCTTGGCGCGCATCACGCCTTTGATCACGGGCCGGTAGACCCAGATCAGGAAGCGGTTGATCGGGTTTTTGTGCTCCGGAACGATCTTTCCGCGGACGAAGATGACCATTAGCGCCGGCACCAGCGTCACCGACAACAGCGCGGCTGCCGCCATCGAGAAGGTTTTGGTGAACGCCAGCGGACTGAACAGCCGCCCCTCCTGCGATTCCAGCGTGAAGATCGGCATGAAGGAGACTGTGATGATAAGCAGGCTGAAGAACAGCGCCGGCCCGACCTCCGACGCAGCCTCGATCAGGACGTCGACGCGTGATTTGTCCGGCTTCGCCCGCTCCAGATGCTTGTGGGCGTTTTCGATCATCACGATCGCGGCGTCGATCATGGCGCCGATCGCAATTGCGATGCCGCCGAGGCTCATGATGTTGGAGCCGAGGCCCAACAACTTCATGGCGCCGAACGCCATCAGTACGCCGATCGGCAGCATCAGGATCGCCACCAGGGCGCTGCGGACATGCAGCAGGAATACGATGCAGACCAGCGCGACCACGACGCTTTCCTCGAACAAGGTATGTTTGAGGGTTTCGATCGCTGCCTTGATCAGGTTGGAGCGATCGTAGACCGGCACGATCTCGATCGATTTCGGCAGGCTGGAGGCAATCTCCGCAAACCGCTTCTTGACGTTCTCGATGACGTCGAGGGCGTTGACGCCGAAACGCTGCAGCACGATACCGCTGGCGACCTCGCCTTCGCCGTTGAGTTCGGTAATGCCGCGCCGCTCGTCGGGACCGAGTTCGACGCGAGCGACATCGCGCAGCAGCACCGGCGTGCCGCCACTGGCCTTCAGCACGACGTTGCCGAGGTCGTTGATGCCCTTGAGGTAACCCTTGCCCCGGATCACATATTCGAATTCCGAGAGCTCGACCGTGCGCCCGCCGACATCGGAATTGCTGGCGCGGATCGCTTCGCGCATCTTCTGCATGGTGATGCCGCGGTCGCGCATACGCTGCGGATCGAGAATGACGTTGTATTGCTTGACGAAGCCGCCGACGCTGGCGACTTCGGCAACGCCTTCGGCCTTTGCCAGCGCGAATTTCAGATTCCAGTCCTGGATCGCGCGCGTATCCGCGAGGTTCAATTCCCTGGACATGACTGCGTACTGGTACACCCAGCCGACGCCGGTGGCGTCAGGCCCCATCGTCGGCGTCACGCCCGACGGCAGGCGGGACGCCGCGCCGTTAAGGAATTCGAGTACGCGCGACCGCGCCCAGTAGATGTCGGTACCGTCCTCGAAGATGACATAGACGAAGGAGACGCCGAAGAAGGAGAAGCCGCGGACGACCTTCGATCTCGGCACCGTCAGCATCGCCGTGGTCAGGGGATAGGTGACCTGGTCCTCGATCACCTGCGGCGCCTGGCCGGGATATTCGGTGTAGACGATGACCTGGGTGTCGGAGAGATCGGGAATCGCATCGAGTGGCAGATGGACGAGGGCATAGATGCCGGCAGCGGCCGCAAAGCCGGTGCCGAACAGCACCAGCAGCAGGTTGCGCGCCGACCAGGCGATGAGACGTGCGATCATGGCTTTGACCCTTCCGAGAAGCCTTTCAACGCAGCCTTCAGGTTGCTCTCGGCATCAACGAGGAAATTGGCTGAGACCACCACGGGTTCGCCTTCGGCCACGCCCTGGCGGATCTCGACATAGCCGTCGCCGCGCTGACCGAGCTTTATCTCGCGCGGCTCGAGGCGGCCTTCGCCCTTGTCGACGAATACGGCCTGTTTGCTGCCGGTATCCATGACGGCGCTTTCAGGAACGGCGAGCACCGGCGCACCGCTGCCGATCGCGATCTCGACATCGACATACATGTCGTGCAGCAGCAGTTGTTCGGGATTGGGCAGCGCCACGCGCAGCCGTGCGGTCCGCGTCTCCTTGTTGATCTCGGGATAGACGACCTCGACCTTGCCGGTGAAGTCGCGGCCGGGAAAACTGCGTGCCTTCACGGTGGCCACTTGGCCGATAGCGATGGCGCCGAGATCACGCTCGGCGATGTCGATCAGGGCCCAGACCACCGAGTGATCGGCGATCCGGAACAGCACGCCGCCCGGCTGCACCCGCATGCCCTCAATGGCGCTGCGTTCCAGCACGATGCCGTCGCGCGGCGAGTCCCATTCAACCGAGGTCGGAACGTTGCGGGTCTTCTCGATCGCGGCAATGGCGGCATCAGGTACATCGAGGTTGATTAGCCGCTGCCGCGAACCGCGGCCGTACAGGCCATCGCCCGCTGTCGTCTTCGAGGTGATGGTGGCGATGTATTCAGCGGCGGCGGATGCGATTGCCGGGCTGTAGATTTCCATCAGGCGCTGGCCCTTGGCGACGTGCGATCCCGTCGTGACATCGGCGACGTTGAGGACAAAACTTTCCGACCGCATCGAGATCACGGAAACCCGCCGCTCGTCGAGCTGGATCGTGCCTGGCGCGCGGATCACGGTGCGGATGGTGCGGCGCGCGGCGGGTTCGGATTTCACGCCGCTGCGCTGGATCTTGCCGGGCGACAGTTTGACGGTGCCGTCGTCGGGTTCGTCTCCATCGAACACCGCGATGTAGTCCATGCCCATTGAGTCCTTCTTCGGCACCGGCGAGGTGTCGGCAAGGCCCATCGGGTTGCGGTAATACTTGATCTTGCGATCGGCGGCGCGTGCCGCGGCTGCCGGCGTCGGGGTCTTGTCGGAAGTGGAATCGGCACCCGCCCGAACGGCGATATAATCGCGTCCGTCCGGAGTCTTTTTCGGGGTCGGCGAGTAGTCAGGCTTGCCGTCCGGGTCCTGATAATAGACCGGCGCGTCAGATTCCGCGGCGGTGGCTGATGTGACGATTGCGATGGAGCGGGCCGGCGAATTGACGCCGGCCGCGACGAGCCCCGCCCCGGCCGCCGCGATCAACGCGACGCCGGTGCATGCCAGAACAATGCGGTTCATGGCTGCGCCGTGATGACGAGCTTGTTCTCGAGCGTGCCGGACTCGCCCTGGATCTTGGCGCCAAGGGTCAATTGCCAGCGGCCGGCCATTCCGAACGTCGCCTGGAAACGGTAGGTGCCGGGCTCGGCCTCCGGGACCGGCGTCACCTTGGTGACCATCTCCTTCATGGCGTCCGGCGCCATGTCCAGCCGGGTCGCGAAAATCACGGCGCCGGGCACGGCCTTGCCGGTTTTTTTGTTCATCAGCCGGACCGTAATGACCTTGTCGGGGCCGGCCTTGACGGCCTGGTCGACGAGTTCGAACCGGTAATCATTGATATCGGCAAAAGCCCGCGTGCTCGCGCAGCCGATAGCCGCAACGATCAGCGCCGCCTGAACGGCGCGCGTGGTGTTCAACATCTTCATGTGTTCAGTCCTCGAATGTTCTGGGTTTGCCGCGTGAGCAGCAGCATGCGTCATCGGCACGCCCGGAGGGGCGCGACCGAACGTCCGTCAGGCCAGGTTTCGAGGTGGTTGGTCGGGAGGGGGGCGGTCGAGTCCGTCGGCGAAGACGTCGTCACGCAGCGCATGCGTGGTGCGGACCGCATGGCGCACCGGCAAAGCCGACGTCGCGGGCGGCGCGACCTGGGCCGTCGTCAACACGCAGATCGCGATGACAGGACAATCCGTGCAGGTCTTGCTCTTCTGTTCGTCCGGGCAGCACGGCATATCGGCCGCCATCGAAGACACGTCGGCTACTGACGACAT
>JAIEPP010000225.1 GCA_019748335.1 Xanthobacteraceae bacterium | reverse complement strand
CGTGGCTGCGACGCAAGAAGGCGCGGCGGTTGAAGGCAGCGCAACTTGCAGCGGCGCCCGCGCGTTTGCCGCGAGGCCCGACACTGGCGGACGTCATCGCGCACGGCTAGACTGGCTGTCATTTCGCGATCGCCACTTTGATCCCCCAAAAACGGATTGCATGATGCCGAGTTTTCACAACGGCGCTGTTGAAATTGCCTATCTCGACGAAGGCGAGGGCGATCCGATCATTCTCGTGCACGGCTTCGCCTCGAGCAAGAACGTCAACTGGGTCTATCCGACCTGGGTTTCCGAACTGAAGAAGGCCGGTCGCCGCGTCATCGCGCTCGACAATCGCGGCCATGGCGACTCCGGAAAACTCTACGACGCCGCGCAGTACGAGATATCAGTCATGGCCGATGACGTGATCGCGCTGATGGATCATCTCGCCATCGATCGTGCCGACGTCATGGGCTATTCGCTGGGTTCGCGCATGACGGCGGTGCTGGCGCGCAACGCGCCGCAGCGGCTGCGCTCGGCGATCCTCGGCGGCATCGGCATCGGGCTGATCGAGGGCGGCGGCCCCGGCGAGAACGTGGCGGAGGCGCTTGAAGCGCCGTCGCTGGAAGATGTCACCGATCCCGTCGGGCGCACCTTTCGCGCCTTCGCCGACCAGACCCGTTCCGACCGCCGCGCGCTCGCCGCCTGCCTGCGCGGCTCGCGGCGGCTGATGATGCGGGAGGAGGCGGCGGGGATCGCGGTGCCGGTGCTGATCGCCGTCGGCAGCAACGACGAGATCGCGGGCTCGGCGGCAGCGCTCGGCGAGGTCATTCCGGGCGCGCAGGTGCTCGACATCCCGAACCGCGATCACATGCGCGCCGTCGGCGACAAGGTGTACAAGGTGGGCGTCGCCGACTTCCTGTCACGCCGGCAATGACGGCTCGTCCCTGCTGGTGAAGTGCCTGAACGCCGATATCAGCACCACCAATGTCGCCAGCCACGCCAACCGCGCGCCATAGCGATCGTGCGGACCGGATATCACGGCGCAGGTGACGGCGTTGCCGAGCAAGGCGAAGGTGATGGTACCCGCGAGCAAGGTGAGATCGTCGAACGGCCGCCGTGTCAGGCCGTGACCGAACAGGATCACCGCCAGCAGCATCGATGCCAGGGCTATGGGAACGTGGACGGTGTTGATCGCGGTAAAATCGAGATGCCCGCGCTGCTGGCGCGCGGCGCGCATCGGCTTCAACTGGGCGGGCAGAAAGCGTTCGAAAATGCCGTAGGTATGGCCGAGCCAGACATTGTTGCCTTCGCCGGTCGCGACATGGAGCAGTTGCTGTGCCGTGCCGGCCAGCGCCGCCTCAACTTGCCAGGCCGGGTATTCGGCCAGCGAATGCAGCACGATAAAACCCATCTCGTCGTTCAATCCCTCGAACCGTCCGAGCGTGTTGAACATGCTGTTGCCCCATAGGAACTGGTCGGCGGTGGCCGGCAACTGATCGCGATAGGGACAGAGCTTCAGTTGCTGCTGCGGGCAATGATCCCGCAAGTAACGCGCGACGATGCCGTCCTGCATCATCCGCCCGAACGCCACGCCGTAGCCGCCGGGCGTCCACGCCAACTGTCCCGACAGCGCGCAATTCGTCGACAGCAACAGCGCCGCACCGGCGACGATGGTGAGGCTGCCCTGCGTCAGTCCCGAAACGGAAATCCGCCCGCGCAAAAATGGCCGCGCGATCCACCCCACGGCGCATAGTCCGAGCAGCACCGCCAGCGTCGCGCTGTGGGTCGCGGCGGCAAAGGCCGTCAGGCCGAACAGCAGGCATTTCTCGGCCGTCGAGGTCCGCTCGCCATGCACGACCAGGATGAAGAGCGACAGCACCGACAGTCCGCAAAAGATGTCGGTCAACAGCATGCTCGCAAGCCAGGGCAGGGCGGTGGTCAGGACCAGCACGAGGGCGATGGCCAGGAGCCGCCATGGCCGGGCCATGCCGAGCACGCGCAGCGTCAGTTGCAGGACCCACAGCGTGGCCAGCGCCTGGATTCCGAGGTTGATCCAGAACGCGGAATCTTCGCCGAAATGCAGATAGAGGCCGAACGCGGTCGAGCGGCTCGGCACCAGATAGCCCTCGTACCACCGGGCCAGATAGCCGCCGGTGTCCCACTGGAGCAGCGGATAGCCATTCCATAGGGCCGGGGCGAGCAACATCAGGGGAATGGCGACGGCGGCGATCCAGACCGCCCGTGAATCGGCGATCCGCGCCCGCAAAATCTGCGTGTTGATCTGACTTCCCCCCATGTCCGGCTACCATGCCGATAACGTCCGGGAGAACGAAATTCTCCAATAGTCGGACGCCACGCGGCTTGATTTCCGGAAATGGCCAACCACCTTGAACTGACCCCGGAACCGCTCCCGGGCGTTCGGCCGCGGTTTACTCTGTCGAAGCCACCCCGGGACAGTCGTCCGCCCGCCGTGCTATAAGATCGAACCAAAAAACGAGTTTGCGAGAGAAACCCACATGGCAGTGCATCAGGTCAATCCGCAGGGCTCCAAACTGGCCGCGCTCGATCCGATCTGGGATCGGGTGCGAGGCGAGGCGGAAGACATCGTTCGCCGCGAGCCGGAGCTGGCTTCCTTCATCTATTCGACCGTACTGCACCACGAGCGCCTGGAAGCCTCGGTGATCCATCGCCTTGCCGAGCGGCTCGATTCGCCCGCACTTAACGGCGACCTGATCCGCGGCACCTTTGAGGAAGCGCTGCGCGACGAGCCCGATCTCGGCAACGCGTTCCGCGCCGATCTGGTCGCTGTGTTCGACCGCGATCCCGCGACCTCGCGCTTCATCGATCCCTTGCTCTATTTCAAGGGTTTCCACGCGCTGCAGACCCACCGCCTCGCGCACTGGCTCTATCAAAGGGGCCGCAAGGATTTTGCCTATTACCTGCAGAGCCGGTCGTCGGCAGTGTTCCAGACCGATATCAATCCGGCCGCCAAAATCGGCCGCGGCATTTTTCTCGATCACGCCACCGGCTTCGTCTGCGGCGAGACCGCCGTCATCGAGGACGACGTTTCGATCCTGCACGGCGTCACGCTCGGCGGCACCGGCAAGGAGAACGAGGACCGCCACCCGAAAATTCGTCGCGGCGTGCTGATCGGGGCGGGCGCCAAGATTCTCGGCAATATCGAGATCGGCCATTGCGCGCGTATCGCCGCCGGCTCGGTGGTGGTGAAACCGGTACCGCACAACGTCACGGTTGCCGGTGTGCCCGCCAAGATCGTGGGCGAGGCCGGCTGTGCCGAGCCGTCGCGCACCATGGATCAGATGCTCAACGCGATCGGGCTCTGATTCCCAAGGGGCCTTGATTTCAAAGGCTTTCTGCCTGCCAAGTTTGTGAAGATACGGCTAGCGGACCGCGTCGTCTCGTCCTAAAACGTCCCGGAAAACCTCGAAGAATCTGGTTCAAGAATCCGATTGGAGACTGCCGTGGACGTTCAGGAAGTCAGGAAGCTCGACGCCTATCTCAAGCGCGTATTCGGCAATCCCAAGATCCGCGTCGTGCCGCGGCCCAAGAAGGACGATTCCGCCGAGGTCTATATCGGCGAGGAGTTCATCGGCGTGCTGTTCGTCGATGACGAGGACGACGACCGCTCGTTCCAGTTCCAGATGGCGATCCTCGAGGAAGACCTCGCCGATCTCGGCTGAGGCTGGCCGCTGCTATCCCTTGGCGGCGCGCATCCGCGCCGTCAAACGCTCCATCGCGTTCGCCACGTCGCGCCATTGCGCCAGCCAGGTTCTGGGAAAGCGGAACGTCAGGTCGGCGCCGTCGACGCGGCGTTCGCTCAGGCACATGCCCGGCGTCATGCCGTCCCGGGTGCAGCGGGCGTTGAGGGCGGGCGAGCCTGCCGAGAACAGGTCCTCATTGGCATAGGGCGAGCCGTCGCGAAACGCGCGCATTGTCAAGCCGTCGTCGATCGGCGTCGACGTCTGATCGAGGTAGCGCGGATAGATGGTGCGAACCCTTGTGTCGGGCGCCAGCGTGTCGTGATGGGCCGCGATCGACAGGAATATCCGGTCGATCGGCTGTTGCGCGCTTTCCTCGACCATATCGGCGCTGACATGCCGGGGCGACTCGGGCGCTTCGAGCGAGGGGAAGACGAAGGAGAGATCGACGCGCTCCTGCGGCCCCGAATGGCGCTGGATCTTGCGGCGAATCGCCGAGGTCGGGACGTTGAACAGCGTGGTGCCGACGCTGACCGGCAATCGGTCCGGACTACCGGCGGGACCGGCGCCCCAAGTCGGCCACAGCAAATAGGCCACCAGCGCTATGGCTCCCGCGGTGATCGTTGCCGCGACCACGATCAGGACCATGTGGCCACGCGGGTCCTTCCGCGTGTCGCGGGCAATGTGCTGGGCCGTCGAAAGCAGGGTCATGAAGGAGGCATCGTTAAGTTCGAATCACCTGGCGAATATGCCATGTGTCCGGACATTTCCGCATGATTTCGCCGGAGTCGTGGCGGCGCGAGCCATGCGCAGGCGATATTGCGGCCGCCGGCTGTTAACCTTTCCTTAAGGATGAGGTGGCGGCGCGCGGCCAATTTTGCGAAAGCAGGGCGTTGGTTTTGTCGAGTAGCGGATGTGTCCATGTCGCCCGATGCGTTGAATTCCCTGTTGTCCCTCTGCCTCGGCTTTGCATTCGCAGGCGCGCTCGCCAGCGGCTATCAGGCAATGGCGGAGCGGCCGGCTGGTTTCGGACTGCTCGGCGAGGGCGTGGCGCCGAAGACCTTCGCCGCAGTTCCGTTCCTGGTGTTTGCGGCGCCCTTCATCATCATGCGCAACACGCTGCGCGGCGCCAAGATCGAGCGCCGGCGTTTCGAGTTCGTGATGATGGCAACCGTGCTGGCGGGCTTCTGGAGCCTGATGTCCGGCACGTTTTTCGTGATGACGCTGCGCGCCGCCGGGGTGCTGGCCTGAGGTCATTTGGCGTGAGGCCAGTTGGCTTGAAGTTACGAGCCCGCATCGCTTGATCCTGCGCCTGCCGCCATGCCAAGGTCTTTCGCGAACGGAGACCTTTTTGTTATGGCGATCTACGAACTCGACGGGCAGGGACCTGATCTTCCCGCCAGCGGCAACTATTTCATCGCGGATACCGCCGACGTCATCGGCAAGGTGCGCCTGCTGGAGAACGCCAGCGTCTGGTTCGGCGCGGTGTTGCGCGGCGACAACGAGTGGATCGAGATCGGCGAAGGCTCCAACGTGCAGGACAACTCGACCTGCCACACCGACCGCGGCTACCCGCTGACGATCGGCAAGAACTGCACCGTCGGTCACAACGTCATCCTGCACGGCTGCACGCTGGAAGACGGCGCGCTGGTCGGGATGGGCTCGATCGTGATGAACGGTGCCAGGATCGGCCGCGGCAGCATCGTCGGCGCCGGATCCGTCATCACCGAGGGCAAGGAATTTCCCGAACACTCGCTGATCATCGGATCGCCCGCGCGCGTCATTCGCACGCTGTCGCCCGAGCAGGTCACGGCGATGGGAAGTGCGGCGAGATTCTACGCCCTCAACGGGCCGCGATTCAAAAACGGGCTGAAGAAGATCGGCTGAAGGTTTCCGCGCCGGGCCGCGTCGCAAGTGCGGCGCTTACGCGCCGGTAACCAAAACGGTGCGCCGGCTCCGAGCGGCCCGATTCCCGTATTGTTACCGTTTGCAAACTTAAGGTCGCAATAGGCCCACATTGGCTAGGCTCCCGGAAGTCTTGGAGCAACGGTCGATGGACGCAGCAACCCTGAATACCGACCCCGGCACGCCGTCAGCGGCCGGATCGATAAGAAAAATCGTAGTCCGTCTCGCCGGCCTGATGGATGAACTCAGCGTCGCCGAGAAAATCTATGGCATCGCTGCCGGGCTGGTCGTCGTCACGCTGGCCCTCCTGGTCATGTCGACCCAGACGATGCGGTTGCAGGCCGGATATCGGCACCTGCAAGCGTCATCGGCGCAGGCTGCAGCCAATGTCGGGCGAGTCAACGGACTGATCTACGCGATCGTGATGGAATCGCGCGGAATCTACATGTCGACCGATCCGGTCAAAGCAAAGAAATTCGGCGACGAGCTTCTCAACCGCACCAACGATCTGGCCAAGGTAATGGTGAACTGGGAGGAGGTCGTCCGTTCCGACGATGCGGAGCTGTTCGCGGCTTTTCAACGCCGGATCGACCAGTTCATTGAATTCCGCAGGGAACTGGTCCGCCGCGCGGGCGAGATCAGCCCGGCAGCCGGGCGCGAATGGGGCGACAACGACGCCAATCGCGCGTTGAAGCCGGCTCAACGCCGATCTCGAGGCGCTTGCGCGGATCTACGATGAACGCGCCCGGGAGATGTCGAAGTTCGGCGACCAGGGGCGGTACGCTTCGTGGTTTCTGTTCGCTCTCGGATTTGGGGCGCTGGTGTTTGCCGCCCTCAACGTGCTCGTCATGAGACGATCCGTCATCGGACCGTTATCCGAAATTACCCGGGCAACGGACCGGATCGCCGCCGGAAACATCGATTTCAAGATTCCTCATCACACCCGCACGGACGAAATCGGACGTCTTGCCGTCGCGGTGCAGAATTTCCGCAACGCCGTCAGCCGCAATGCCGAACTGGAGCAGCTCGAACGCGGCACCGCGAAGCAGCGCGATGCGGCCAGGGACGAGCGCGACAGATTCTCCGATAAATACCTGGCCACCAAATGGCAATTGACAGCAGCCATCAACGCCATGCCGCAGGGCCTCGTCATGCTCGACGGCAAGGCCAACGTACTTGCGCTGAACAATCAGTATAGAAAGATCTATGGTTGCCCGAGGAGATCGAAGCGGGCTCGTCGCTCGAGGAGATCCTCAAGCATCGGGTCGCAAGCGGATTGTACAGCGGCGATTTCAAGCCGCATCTGGCCGCAATCCTCGATCGGATCGCAAGGCGGCAGCCAACTTCGTATGAAGTCGTCCTCCAGGATGGTCGCGTGATCAAGATCTACGAGCGTCCGATGGATGGTGGCGGCTGGGTGTCGGTACAGGAAGACATTACCGCACTGAAACAAAGTCAGAGAATTCTGGAGCGGACCGAGGAGTTTCTGGCGACGATCGTCGAGAGCATACCCGAGGGAATTGTCGTCAAGGACGCGCGCAGTTTCCGCTACGTGTTTGTGAACAAGGCTGCCGAGGAAATGATCGGAAAATCGCGCGTCGAGATCATGGGAAAGACGGCCCGCGAGTTGTTCTCTGCCGAAACCGCCGAATTGATCGAACAAAGGGACCGGCAGTTGATGGCGCGGAAGCAATAGCCCGAAGCCATCGTCGATACCGTCGACAATCCATTAAAGGGCCGGCAAACGATCGCCGTGCGGCGGCTTCAGGTCGGTGGTCCCGAGCGCGAATCCCATCTGTTCGTCAGCATGATCGAGGATCGCACCGGGAAGACGGCTGCATAACTGGCCGCCCCGGTCGCGCCCAAGCTGGGAAATCCTGGCGAATGTATCCTCGTCAAACGCGATCAGTTTGCGCACGCAATAAGCTCCCCGCGGTGCTTCAATGATCGATGAAGCTGATGGTTCTCGGAACAAGCGCAGGGCGCTGCCGTTAAATCGAAAAGGAGATTTTCGATGATCCGGACATCAGCAATTGTCGTGATCGCAGTCGCCGCTATTATGATTTCACCTGCCATGTCTCTGGCCCAGAGCTCAAGCGGCGCAGCCGCCCGCGGCGGTAGCGCTGCAAGCTCGCCGGGTGCAGCCACGGCGCCCGGCACCAACAGCGCCGGCACCGCGCAGTCGTCGGGCGCCAACACGGCGCCGGGAGTGACGACCGGCTCTGCCGGATCGCTCGGAACGGGCACCGCACCAACGCCAACGGCGGGCAGCGACGCCGCCATCAACCAGGAAAACAAGACGATCGACCGCAGGCTGAACAGCATCTGCCGTGGCTGCTAGCGGCGTCGGGCGGTCGTTCTCCAGTCGCGCAGAAGTGAGCAATTTGTTCAGGCAGTCCGCGGCCAGTCGTCCTAGATTTGTCGGATGATCGGTGCAGGTCTGATGCCGAGAGCGTCGAGTGGTTTGACGCGAGTGATAACGGAGGATGGGACATGTTGCGCAAGGCGATGATCGCGTTGTTCGCGATGGCGTCAGTTGCGGTGCTTGCGCCGGAAGCGGCGTCGGCTCGTGGCGGTTTTGGTGGCGCCGGATTTCACGGCGGCGGCGGTGGCTTTCACGGCGGGTTCGGCGGCGGCGGATTCCGAGCCGCGGGCATCGGTGGGGGCGGCTTCCGCGCCGCGGCCATCGGCGGCGGTGGCTTCCGTTCAGCCGCGATCGGCGGCGGTGGTTGGCGCGGCGGCGGCGCGTGGCACGGT
>JAIEPP010000146.1 GCA_019748335.1 Xanthobacteraceae bacterium | reverse complement strand
AGCTTTTCCCGGCTCAAGCTGCCGCACAACAGCCTGCTGGACGATGCCGGCAATCCCGCCGCCGACGCCGTGCTGCTCGGAGAACTCGGAGGTCTCGACCGCAACGCGTACCAAACCATGTTCTGTCTCGACGACGCGACGCTTGAGGCCGGCGGCGAAAGCATTCTCGCGAGCAAGGGCGATTTGGGCCATCTGCTGTTCTCGGCGACGGCGGGGCTCGCCGATCTGAGCGAGCGGCTTGGCTCCGCGAGAGCGGAGGCGGAAGGGTTCTTCCGGTCGGGAAAGCGATCGGGGATCCTTGTCGACCTCAAGAAGGAACTCGCGGCCTTGAAGGAAGAGCGGGACCGGATCGACACGCTCGCGTCCGAATACTCGCGGCTCGTCATCGAGCGCGACGAAGCGTCCTCGGCCTACACCGGAGCTCTCGTCCAGCGCGGCCGCACGCAGGCCCGTATCGACGAGGTGCAACGCTTCATCAATGCGCTGCCGAGACTGCAGACCCTCCGATCCCTTCGGGCGGAGTTGCTACCGCTCGCCTCGTTGCCCGACGCGCCATCGACCTGGGCCGACGACCTTCCGGCGTTGATGTTCCGGCAGACGAAGCTCGCGACGCAGACACATACGGTCACCGAGACCATCGGGAATCTGCGCTACGAACTCGAACGCCTCGTCGTGAACGCTTCCGCGTGCGGGCTGCAGAACCGCATCGAATTGCTGACGGAGTTGCGGGCGCGGTACGTCACGGCGGAAAAGGATCTACCCGACCGTCGTCTCCGCCTAGGCTCCGCCGAACAAACGGTCGCGCGGGTGCTGGCCCGCATCGGTCATGCCTCGGAGCAGGATCCCGCACGACTTGTCCTGCCGGCGGCAGTTACCGGACCGCTTCGCGATCTGATGGAGCGCAGATCGGGCGTCGAAGCGGCTCTCGCTACGGCCGAAACGGAAGTCGACAAGGCGCTCGAGGCGTTGTCAGAGGCCGAAGCAAGGATTGACGACCGTGACGTTGGGTTCGACGAAGCGACGACCGGCGCATTGACGGCGGCCATCGCGATGGCCCGTCAGGCGGACGACGTGGCACGATTGCGCGCGGCCGATCGCATAAGCCGAGCGCGCGCGGACGAACTCGCCGACCGCCTGATCGAACTGCTTCCCTGGACCGGCGACAGGAATACGCTCTGCGCGGCATCCGTGCCGGCGCAAGACCAACTTCAGCGTTGGGCATCGGTCGAAGCGGACCTTTCTCTCGAAATCGCCTCGCGGCAAGGCGAAGAGAATCGCCTCGCCGGCGAGGCTAGACGCCTGGATGCGAAAATCGATGCGCTCCGTTCCGTGGTCGGCGTCGTCAGCGACAACGACGCCGGCGAAGCTCGGTCCGCCCGCGAAGCCGCCTGGGCCATTCACAAAGCGGAGTTGCATGCAGAAACGGCCGTCACGTTCGAAGCCGCGATGCGGAGGCTCGATCTGATCACGGAGCAGCGCTTCAGTCATACGGCTCGCGTCGCTGAATTGAACAGTGCCCTGCTGGAACGAGCAGAGGCGCGGGCGGATCTGGAGCAGGCCGGACGAGAATTGCAGGCGAGCCTACGGAAACGCGCGGAATTGGTCGAAGAGATCGAGAAGGCCCTTCGCGCGATCGGACACGGTCTCAAAATGAGCATCGGCCTTGCCGGGTTAAGTCTGTGGATACGAAAGCGTGACCGGGCAATAGAGGCCAACGGAAAACTACTGGCCGCCGAACGCGAATGTCGTGAAGCGCAGATCGAAACGGACAGTACGCGGGAGCGGATTGCCAAGGCGATGCGTTCGGCGGGTGTCGATATCTCCGAGGCGGACGACATCGCCGCGATGATGGCGGCCGGCCAGGCGGCGCTCGACCGCGCGGTCGACGCCAAGAACCTGCGGGCGATGATCGGGGATCGACGGCGCGACGTGAGCTTCCGTGAGAAGAGACTTGGCGACGCCCGGTTGGCGGAGGAAGCGTGGAGCAGGGACTGGCAAGAAGTCTGCGCGACCTGCTGGCTCGGCCAACGAGAAATCCGGCCTGGGACGGCGGTCGTGCGCGAAACGCTGGAAGCGCTCTCGGAATTGGAGTCGACCCTGGAGAAGCGGACGGAATTGATCGACCGCATCGAGAAGATGCAGCGCGACCAAATCCAGTTCCGGACCGAAGTCGATGCGCTCGCCGCTTCGGCGGGGCTGTCACCTAGTTCGGACACCCTCGGTCTCTGCCAGAACGTGATGGACTGCATCGCGACCGCCGCGAAGACGACCGACCGACGGCGCGAGGTGGAATCGCGGCTCGCAGTCGAGCTGAGGAGGGCTGGCGCGCTCGCGGACGAAACCGCGGAAATGCAGGCGCAAGCGAGCTTGATGATGGATCACTTCGGAGTCGGATCCTTGATGGACGTCGACGCTCGCCTGCGCGCGCTCGCGCGAAGATCCGATCTCGAGGCGCGATCGATCCAGGTCCGCGACGAACTGCTCGACGGGATGCAGGTGGAAACCATCGAGCAAGCCGAGACCATCCTCGAGATAATCGATCGGGCCTTGTTGGAGGCCGAGATGATCGTTCTGAAAAGCCGCTTCGAAGACGAGGACGCCCGGAGCCGCGACCTTTTCTCCGCACGGAACAGGGCGGACGACAAGATAAGCGCCGTCGGCGGCGATGCCGCTGTGGCAATCCTGGAAGCAAGACGGCGGACTGTCTTGCTCACGATCGAAGACAGGGCATTGGCATATCTCAGGCTGAAGCTCGGGACCGCCGCAGCAGAGAGGGCCCTGCGGGCCTATCGCGACCGCCATCGGAGCTCCATGATGACGCGCGCGTCGGAATCCTTCGCGCTGATCAGTCGAGGTGCCTACTCGGAGCTCGTCACCCAACCGTCGAACGGAAGCGAGCTTCTGATCGCCAAGGGATCCGACGGCGGTTCGAAGATCGCTTCCGAGCTGTCGAAAGGCACGCGGTTCCAGCTGTATTTGGCGCTGCGCGTAGCCGGGTATCACGAATTCGCAAAAGCTCAGGTTCCTCCACCATTTTTCGCAGACGACATCATGGAGACGTTCGACGATTTTCGAGCGGAAGAAGCCTTTCGTCTGCTCGCCGGCATGGCGGCCACGGGACAGGTGGTCTACTTCACCCATCACCGCCATCTCTGCGAAATCGCGACGGCCGTCGAGCCGGCGGCGATCGTCCACGACCTTCAGTCGGGCACACGCGTCCGAGCCACTACCAGGGCGGCCTAGTGCGCCTGGACGCTCTGCCTATTCGCACCTAATAACGAGGGCGTCCGGATGGCCCCGAAGCACCACCCGACGCCGTTATCCGGAGGAGACCGCAAGGCTCTGCAGAAGGAGCTTGGGAAAGCGCGGGCGATGACGAACATCCTCGCGGCGCAGTCGGCCGAGATGCGAGCCAAAGCCGAAAGCATGCTGCAGCAGGCCGACCGGCTGCTTTGCGAAAGCTGGAATGAGCGGATGTGGTCCGATGGCGAGCCGATCGATCCGTCGCCGACCATCGACCAGGCCGTCAACGGCGGATTTCCATGGCTGGAGATCCGGTGCTCCCGCTGCAAGACGCCTAGCGACGTCGACCTGGCCACGATGAAGCATCCGCCGACGACGTTCGTGCATGACCTCGCAACCCGTCTGCGCTGCCGAAAATGCGCCAAGGAGGGCCGACGCCCCGCAGCGACCCTGCTACAATTGGCCTGGCTGCCGCGCCATCCCGGTCCGGACGTCTGAACATGTGCAATCTCTATTCGATCACCACCAATCAGGCGGCCATCAGCGCGCTGTTCCGGGTCGTCAATCGGTACGTCGGCAACCTCGCGCCGATGCCCGGCGTCTTCCCGGACTACGCGGCGCCGATCGTGCGCGCCGGCGCTGGCGGTCGCGAACTCGCCCCGGCGAGATGGGGAATGCCGTCGTCGCAGCACGCCCTGATGGAGGCCACCAAGAAGCGCGCCGCAAAGCTGGAAGCCAAGGGCAAGCCCGTCGATTTCAAGGAATTGCTTCGGATGGAGCCGGATAGCGGCACGACCAACATCCGCAACGTGAAGAGCAAGCACTGGACGCGATGGCTGGGAGCCGAACACCGCTGCGTGGTGCCATTCAACTCCTTCAGCGAGTTCAACAAGGCCGAGGGCGGCGACATCTGGTTCGCGCTCGACGAGACGAGGCCCCTCGCCTGCTTCGCCGGCATTTGGACCAACTGGACCTCTGTCCGGAAGGTTAAAGAAGGCGAGACCGCCAACGACCTTTATGCGTTCCTCACAACGGAGCCGAACGCCGAGGTCGGCGCCATCCACCCGAAGGCGATGCCGGTGATCCTGACGACGCCGGACGAGGTTGAGACCTGGATGACGGCACCTCCGGAGGAGGCGCTCAAGCTGCAGCGGCCGCTGCCGGACGGTAAGCTTCTGATCGTCGCCCGCGGCGTGAAGGAAGACGCAAATGCGAAAGGATGAGACCCGCAAGCTGCACTGGAGGCGTCCCAACGACCGGTCCGAGATCGCGGGCCATGACCTGGAGAAAGATGGAGCGTCCATCGCCGTTCACCGGCAAACCGTAGTTCCGCTTGAGTCGGCGCAATCGACATGCGGTGACGTCGACGACTTCGCGCGGGAAATGTTGAAGACCAAGCGCGGGATCGGCATGACACCGCCGTTTTACGCCGAGACCGCCAGCATGAAGCGCAATCAATCCTGGCCCTACTGGATAGTGAGAAACACTTATTGCAACTCGCTCGGTCTCTTCCTTCCCAAAGAATATGCAGAGCGCGTTGCTGCTGCGATGAACAAGGTGTCTGCAATGGAGAACACAGAAAGCGATCCGGTTGCTCCAGAGGAAGACCCTGGGGCATATTACGTTTTGCCCGAAGAGGCGCTCCAATTCCTCCCCGAGGAGTGGAGAAATCACTTCCAAGCGACGGCGGACGACGGGCGAGTCATCTTGAAGTCTGTCGACAACGAATTGTCGCAACTGGTCAGAGTTTTGAACTCATTCACCGCCTTTATGACATTGAAGCACGTGCAGAAGCGGCTATCGGCATATAAATTCGAACCGAACATGGACGCTTTTCTAGAACTCGACATGCTTACGACGGCATTCGTGGTGATCTACGTGCGGCTGCACCAAGGTGGAAATGGAAGCGGCTTTTCGCGCGATAGCCTTCCTGAAAAGTTGCGGACTATCCATGATCACGTGGTCGGCCTGAGAAACAAGCGGTTCGCACACAACGACGAGCATGACTCGGTTTCCAACGCGATCGAAGTCGCCTTCGAGCATAACCGCTTCGAAATAAAATTCGGAGTTTCACTCGGATTTCACATCGGAGGCGCGAAGGAGTGGCCTGACCTGGTGAACTCCGTAGAGGCCATCTATAACGAACGGATCGACAAATTGCTCGCACGGCTCAAGCTTAAGACGGGTTATGATTGGGCCCTTCAGAGCGGCCCCGCGCCGGAGCAAATTGCACGATGAAAATATTCTGGTCATGGCAATCGGATACGCCGAAAGATATCGGTCGCTTTTTCGTGCGCGATGCACTGCGCGAAGCGGTCCAGGCACTGAAGACCGACGAGCACGTCCTTGAACCGCTGGAGCGGGAGGCGGCGGCAAAGCTGGAGCTAGACTCCGATCGGCAGGGCGTGCCCGGCAGCCCGGACTTGGCGGCGACCATCTTCGACAAGATCGAGGCTGCCGACGTGTTCGTGGCCGACGTCACGCTCGTCGGCGCGACCCCCGAAAGTAAGAAGCTGATAAATTCGAACGTCGCCATCGAGTACGGACACGCGCACAAGGCATTGGGATTCCGGCGTGTGCTTATGGTCCAGAACCATCATTATGGTGATGGTGACGCCCTGCCCTTCGACTTGCGGCAGAAATCCTGGCCGTTGCACTACACTCTGGCACCGGATGCGACCAAAGCGGAAATCACGGCGGAACGGACGAAGTTCAAAGCAAAACTGACGGAGGCTCTGCGGCCATACCTTTCGATGGGCTCCGCCGCGACACAGACCCACGTGGAGATACCGACGACCTTCAACAAGGCAGTATTCGCCGAGCGACACGAAATCATCGCCCAAAATCACGCGCCGGTGCCGGATGCGATCGACTACCGGTTCGATGGAGCCCGTGCGCTCTACTTGCGGCTCATCCCCCGACTTGCGCGAGCGAACCTCATTAAGCTCACACGTCTCTACGACGACGTCCTCAACCGGCGCATCGATCTCCTGCTCCGTAACCGGTACATGGGCGTCGGGGACCGTAACGCCCATGGCGCCATCGCATACGAACCGCACGGCTCCGCCACGGAGCCGCGCGCCTTCACGCAGGTCTTCCCGAATGGCGAGTTCTGGGCCGTGACCACCGAGATGTTCGTCAATCATCAGAGCGACGTACTCATCCCAATGACGAACGTACGGAACATCTTCGGTCGCGTGCTGGAAAACTTCGCCGAGACTTCCCAGGCGTACGGAAACGGGTGGCCAGTAATCGCAGTGATGGGCGGCGTGGGGTTGTACGGCGTACGACTCGGGATCGGGCGGCACCAGATCAGTAGTCGTATACAAGTCGACGAGCGCGAGGTCCGATCAGAACTGTCGAGCGCTACACCGTCGGAGCGCGAACATGCCGTCGAAGCCTGGGTGGACGAACTCTACGATATCGCCGGCGTGCGCGAGGTCGATCGCGAGGGATCGTTGTGATTACTCGACCCGTGCGTGGGCGCCGACGAACCTACTTTCGCTTGAGGCCCTTGAACGAGCTCTGCCGCAGCAGGCCTTCGGAGGTGATATCGCGATATTCCACGTCCGCGAAAAACATCGGCTCGACCCACGTGGCCTCCGGCTTCCTGACCGGCTTCGTCAGCTTCGATTTTGGGCTGACGACGGTATCAAGCTGCTTCCTGATTTGACTTGAGACGGTTCGCGACCAGCCGGTCCCGACCTTGCCCATGTAGACGAGATCTTTCCCCTCGCGCTTTCCCGCTTCGCCCTCGACGGGACGCGTCCGCTGTTCGCCTTCGCTGGCATCTAGACCGAGTGCAAAAGGGACTGCGACACCGGGTAGTTCCGATCCGGTCATGTCCTATCCGCGTGCCCGCTGCATTCCAACGAAAACAGCATTCCTTGCCTGTTGAATTTCCTTGGCCGGAATCTCGGTGACGGCGGTGATTTTCGCCCTCTCGCACGAAAATGAACGACCCGGGCTTCTGTTGTCACCGTCAGGTTCGAGTTCGCCGATCGTCTCCACTACGTAGACCACCGGGTCTTCATTATCTTTCGACGCAAACAGCTTTGCATCTTGGAGGTGGTGCGTGACATAGACGCGGTCAGAGCGATAATCCGGCACAGTTTCGACCGTACAGTTAAATATGCCGGTTTCGGTCGCTGGCTTGATGAAGTCGCCAACGGCCAAGCCTCGGCCGCCGCCGTGATAGACTCGCGTCTGAGCAGCCAATTCTTTTTGCTTTCGCTTTCCGAGCTTGCTGTTCATCGCACATCCGCCGACGCCTATTCCGGCTTATTGACCCGCAACAGCCCGTTTTCCGTCTGATGGTACAGGATGGTGGCTCGGACGGCGTCATCGATCGCGCGAATATGCTCCGAGCAAAACCACCGTTCACGCATATCGGGGTGATCGCCCTCACGGGCGGCTTGGTTCGGTATGTAAAAGCGATCATCGTCCCGGCGATGGAAATCCTGATTCTGCGGACCTGAAGCAAGAATGATAGAGAACTTTCCCGGTTTCCCGCAGCAAATGCACTTCTCGGTCATGCGAATGTCCCTGTTACCTTGCCAACACGATCTTTGCCTGAGCCACGACGTTCCGCAGATCGCGTTCAATGGCGCGATTCGCCGTCTTGCTGGCGGCGAGCTTGTCGGCCGGTCCGGAAAAGCCCGGCTGGCGGCGATATACTGCTGGTTCTGCCAGCCCATCGCAACCACGGGCTGCAATATCGTCAACGCACTTTTCCATCAAGCGAACTGCCCCAGATCCTTGACTTCTGCGCTGGCTGCCATCCTGCTGGGGAACGAATCGATCGGTTGCCGCTTCCGGCGGAGGCGTTGAAACGGTCTACTTAGTCATACCGGGCGAAGTCGGCCGAAGGCAAAGTGCGCCACCCGTTCTTCAAGGGTCTGCGAGAGGACCTGTGATCCCTGTTCTACACGTCTTCGGAATCAAGATCGTCAAAATCGTCGAAGTTCTCGTGCGGGATAGCCCTGCGAGCTACAAAAATTCCGACAATGTCCGCATTGGGGAAACGTTGGCTCAGCTTGTTCGACATCGCCCTAAAATGATTGCCCACCGTAAGCACGTCATCAACGATCCCGATAACGCTCGGCGGGTT
>JAIEPP010000572.1 GCA_019748335.1 Xanthobacteraceae bacterium | reverse complement strand
ACGCTGGCCAGGCAGAACATCACGGTGCTCGGCCAACTCGGCTTTGAGAACGCCTACGCGCTGGTGATGCCGCGCAAGCGCGCCGGGCAACTCGGCATTCGCACCATCGCCGACCTCGCTTCCAGCGCCGCCGGGATGTCGATCGCCGCCGACTATGAATTCTTCTCGCGGCCGGAATGGGCCGGCCTGCGGAAGGCCTACGGCCTCTCGTTCCGCACACAGCGGCAAATGCAGCCGGACTTCATGTATGCCGCGGCGGCCTCGGGCGAAGTCGACGTCATCGCGGGCTACACCAGCGACGGGTTGATCGCGAAATACGACCTGGTGGTGCTCGACGACACCAAACATGCGATTCCGCCCTACGACGCGATGGTGCTGCTGGCACCAAAGCGTGCCAACGATCAGGCGCTCCGCGCAGCTCTGCACCCGCTGCTCGGCAAGATCAGCATCGCCACCATGCGCGAGGCCAACCTGCGGGCCGCCGGCAACGACGCCACGAGTTCGCCGGATGCGGTGGCAAGCTGGCTGTGGGAGAAGATCGGATCGAAGTGAGTCACCCCCGTCATTGCGAGCGAAGCGAAGCAATCCATTTGGCAGCTTGCAAAAAGCCTGGATTGCTTCGCTTCGCTCGCAATGACGGGATAGAAACCGGCGGAGCCGCCTCGTGAATTTTTCAATTCGTTTCGTGCAATATGCTGCCTGCACTGCCGTGGCTCTCATGTTGTGCACCATCAGCGCCACCGCAGCCTCCCTGCCCGAGCGCGTGACGTTTGCAAGTGCCGACGGGCACACCACGCTGGTGGGTTATCTGTTCCGGCCGGAAGCACCACATGCCGCGCGCACGCCCGCGGTGGTAATGATGCACGGCCGCGCCGGCGCCTACTCCTCGACGGCAGACGGCCGCTACGACGCCGCGACGTTGTCGCGGCGCCATCAGGAATGGGGGCACATCTGGGCGCAGCAAGGTTACATCGCCATTCTCGTGGACGGCTTCGGCCCGCGCGGCTATCCGCAGGGCTTTCCGCGCTTCAGCTACGAAACCCGGCCCGAGCAATTGAACGAGGTCGCCATCCGCCCACTCGACGCCTATGGCGCGCTGGCCTATCTGCGGAGCCGCAATGATGTGATCGCTGACCGGGTCGCCTTGCAGGGCTGGTCCAACGGCGGCAGCGCCACGCTCGCAACGATGGCGAACATCGCGCCGGGCATCAGCGCGCCGACACCGGCGACCGGCTTCCGAGCTGCTCTCGCCTTCTACCCGGCATGCGGGCTGAAGGGGCAATTTCCAGACGGGATCAGAACTTACGCGCCGGTGCGGATGTTTCACGGCTCGGCGGACGAGGAGGTTTCGCCGCGCGGCTGCGCCGACCTAGCCAACAAGAGCCACGCACTCGGCAGCGATATCCAGTACCGGCTCTATCTCGACGCCACCCACGATTTCGACGATCCGACCCCATCGCGCCGCGACAACCCGGCGAACGCGCAAGCAACCCGCGACGTGATCCCGCGCGCGATTGCGTTTTTTGCGAGTGTGCTGAAGCCGTAGACGGAGCATCTTCGTAGGGTGGGCAAAGCGCAGCGTGCCCACCATCTTCAAAGCCAGGACAGCCTCACGATATAGTGCGTCATGCCCAGATACATTCGAGCAAAGGCCAAAAGCACCATCTACTTTTTCACGGTCGTTCTCGCGCGACGACCCAGCAATCTGCTATTCGACGAAATCGATCGCCTCCGATGCGTCTACCAAACCGTTCAACGACGGTATCCTTTCGAGACTGTCGCGATCTGCATCTTGCCCGATCATATCCACGCACTTTGGGAATTGCCTGAAGACGATACGGACTTCTCTACTCGCTGGAGCCTGATCGAATCCGGGTTCTCACGAGGACTTGGCCCGCAAACGCGATCAACAAGCAAAATAGCCAAGCGAGAAAAAGGCATCTGGCAACGGCGATATTGGGAGCATGCGATCCGGGACGAAGCTGATCTCGAGCGCCATGTCGACTACATCCATTTCAATCCGGTGAAGCACGGGCACGCTACGCGCGTCGCCGATTGGCCAAACAGCAGTTTCCACCGCTATGTCCAGCGTGGATTGCTTGCCGCGGATTGGGGAGGAGACCTAAACGACATTCAGGGGGTGTTTGGCGAGTGATGGTGGGCACGCTTCGCTTTGCCCACCCTACGAAGCTGGCAATGACGGGGATAACGATCCAGCCATGACGGCAGGGTCAAAGCCCCTTGATCATCCCGGCATCGATCAAGAGCCGGTTGAGGCGGCGGGCTTCGCCACCTTCCTTGCAGTCGTAGAAAATGCCGTTGCAGCGGAGCATGATGGCCTTCTGCTCCTCGAACGACGGGTCGAGCGGGATGCCGGCGGCTTCCTGGATCACCAGCGGCAAATAAGCGGCGTCGATGGTGTCCATCACCGCGGGGCTCTTCACCGGCTCGAAGTTGACCGCGTCGATCGCGTAATAGGTCGCGTAATAGCGCGGGTCGTAGTGTTCCAGCTTCTTGCCGATGCCGGCTTCGTCGAGGCCGGGATCGAGCAGCTGCGGCGAAAATTCAGGTTGATGGTCGCCGTAGCGCACGATCAGGAACGGCTGCGCCGGAAACTTCTTCTTCAGCGCCGCGACAAAGGACGAATAGTCGCCCGCGCTCATCGTCTGCCGGCGCAAATATTCGTCGACGGAAGCCGTGTTGCCGGGACTGCGCCAGGACGGTGTCAGGTCGGGGCGGAATTTGGTTTCCCACGGGAAGTGATTGGCGGCGAGATAGACAAAGGTGAATAGCGGCGTGTTGGCCGGCTGTTCGGCGATCAGCTTCAGCGCCTTGTCGTAGAAGAAGGCGTCGGGCTCGACGTCCTTGGCGCCGAGATCGCGCGCGTCGAGGAAGCGCTGGATGCCGGTCGTGGTCTGGAAACTGCGCGCGCTCATGAAGGCGCCATAGGCCGGGTAGAGCGACAGCGTGGAATAGCCGCAGCGACGCAGCGCCAGCGGCAGGCCGCGCTCGACGCGGCCGGAGGCAATGCGCGTCACGAAATAGGCGAAGCGGCCGAACGATCGCGACGACAGCCCGGCCAGCACATTGTATTCGGTGAACCAGCTCGGCCCGCCATTGCTCTCGGCGAGAAACTTGCGCTCCTTGCCGTCGAAGGATTTGAAATGGCTGCCGTAGCCCGGCGGCACCTTGATGCCGTCGGCTGCGCGAATGTCGAAACTCGACTCGTCATGAACCATGATGATGTTCGGCCGCCGCCCGGCCGGGTGGCAGGAATCCAGCAGCGGCATCTTGAGGCGCTCGGGGATAGCAGCCGCGGACTCCATGAAACCGTAATTGACGAAATCGGAAACCGCGGTGACGCCGGAACGGGAGAACTTCGACAGATAACCGTCGTCATAATAGCCGCGCCAGGCCTCATCCGGCCAGGTAAAGGAATAGAGCACCAGCACCGCAAGGCACGCCAGCTTGCCGGCCAGCGCGGGCAGCCGGCGAATCCGGAACGGATCGAGCCACCACAGCGCGTACATCAGGGGAATCGTGACGAGGCCGGCCGCGATCACCGACCAGCGCAGGTTAGGGAAGATCGTGAACAGGAAGGCCGCAGTGTCGCGATCGATCACCATCAGGTCGACGAAGTTCGCGGTCATCTGCACCACGGAGTGCTTGAGCTGCGACAGCAGCACCAGCACCACGATCAGCGTCAGCGACAACGCGCCCGACAGCGCCGGGCGCCGCAGCAGCGCGATGAAGAAGAAGTTCAGAATACCCCAGGACAGCAGAAAGCCGGTGCGCCCGCCGAAATCGGTCTCGGTCTGGTACATGATCGCCAGCGCCGCCAGATGCGGCGCGGCGACGGCCGACAGCCGCCAGATGCCGATCCCGGCGATGCCGGCGGCGACGGTGGAGGCGGACGGTCCTGGATTTGGCGCGGGCGCCATCGTCGGGGGCAACATGACCCGGCGCAATGCGAAAGCCTTGGCTGGCGACGACCAGGAGACGCACGACCAGCCGGAACCTGTGTCGTGTCATAAAAATGTAGTGGAATGGTCATGAACGCGCAATGAATTTGCCGAGGCAGCAGGCGCGTCAGATCATACCCTCACGCAATCCGTCACATGACAGTTGGGACAGATGAAGTACCTGATGACGTGCCCCCCGATATCGGGGCTTATCCGCGTCAGATCCATGCGCACCCGGCAATAGCGACAATGCGGCGGGGTTACCGGCTCCGGGGCCGATGGGGCGTAGCTATTCACCTTGCGGGGAATGGTCATGATGGTTGCCTCGGGGAATGGGACAACACCACCCGAGCGGGAAAGTTCCATAATTTATCAATTTAAGGATGTGAAACCGCAATGACTGAAGGGTCATCCCTGCTTCGCGATTCCCTCAATAAACAGATCGATTATCGCTGCCGCGGTCCGTTCGGCTTCCGTGCCGTCGACGCCCCAGCGCGGAAAATGCCCGTCGATATTCATCCGGGCAAAGCCATAGACCAGCGCGCGGCCGGCGATCTGGACCGCTTTCAGGTCCACCGCGCGGAGTTGGCCCAGCGCGAACGCCTCCGCCAGCGTGCGCCCGGTCAGCTCGATCAGTTCGGCATTATCGGCCGATAGGCCTTCCGCGTTGTCGTGATCGAAAAAGCGACGACTGGAAATGATCTCGAAATGGGTCGGATTGCGCATCGCCCAGCGCAGATAGGCCATTCCCAGTGCGCGAAAGCGCGCCAGCGGATCGCCGGCCGGCGCTTCCGACAGCGCCGCATCGATCTCGGCCCGGAAACGCCGCTGTGCCTCTTCCGCCACCGCCTGCATCAGGGCATCGCGGCTGGCGAAGTGGCGGAACGGGGCGCCGGGCGAGACGCCGGCCCGGCGGGCAGCCTCGCGGACGCTGACCGCATCGGGCCCGCTTTCGCCGACCAGTTGCAGCGCGGCGTCGATCAGCACCCGCCGGAGGTCGCCATGGTGATAGGGCTTTGGGACGGCCACAGGGGCGCGCCGGCGACGCGACTTGGGGATGGCGGTTTTGGCGGCAGTCGTTTTGGCTCGACGCATGCCCTTCCCTAGCATCGCTCTCTTGTGAATGTAATCACCGATTACACAGATTGACGGTTTCAATTCACACAATGTAACTGATGATTACATTCAGCATCAGCGTCATTGCGAGCGCAGCTTCGCTGCGCTCGCAATGACGGCAGTATCAGAGGAGTGGAACATGCCGACACGTCAAAACTGGTTCGACGGCTGGCGGCTGTTCGCCGTGCTGGCGCTGACGTTGATCGCGCTGAGCATCTGGATCGCCAGCATGCGGCAATTCGAGGTCGACGGCGTCCGCATGGTGATCCGCTTTACCGCGCGGACCTCACTGTTGTTCTTCTGTCTCGCCTTCAGCGCCGCGGCGCTGGCGCGGCTGTGGCCGAATGCGTGGACGCGATGGCAGCGCCGCAACCGTCGCCATCTCGGCGTCACCTTCGCCGCCTCGCACGCGATCCACGCGGTCGCGATCATCTGCTTCGCCGTGATGGATCCCGCGAGCTATGCGGCGGCGACCTCGACCGCGTCCTACATCTTCGGCGGCATCGGTTACGCCTTCATCGTCGCCATGGCCGCGACCTCGTTCGACCGCACCGCCCAGGCGATCGGCGCGCGCGGCTGGCGTCTGCTGCATCTGACCGGGGGCTATTATCTGCTGCTGCAGTTCATGATCTCGTTCGGCAAGCGGGTTCCCGACATGCCGCTCTATGCGCTGTTCCTGATCCCGCTCCTTGCCGTGTTCGCGCTGCGCATGATCGCGATGGCGCCGCGCGCGCAACAGACGGTGCGAGCCGGTTAATCTTCCATCATCAGATAGAACTTGCGGCCAAGCTGATGGTGCACGGTGATGACGGCACGATCGACGTCGCTGATCAGGCTGTCGCCAAGCACGACGTTGGGGATTTCCCAGTTGCGGCCTTCCCGGATATTGGGAAGGCCGTGAAGACCGGGAACGGAGGCGGTTTCGCAGCCGGGCTGACTACGGAGCGCTTCATTCGCGAGCTGCGTCAGCTCCGCGAGACTCTTTCCGATCTTCGCCGTCACATGGCCAGCCATCATTGATGACCGAGGCCTTCCAGTTCCTTGGCGCGGGTCTCGGTCATGCTGCGCATGCATTCGCCGGCATCGAGCCGCGCGATGGTGCCCTCGCCCATGCCGTAATACAGGCAATTGGCGTCGCGGTACTGGACCCACAGTCGCTGCGCCGCGCGCAACGGATCGCGTTGCGCCGGCACGGCATCCTTGAGCGCCTGCTGATAGGCGATATTCAGCCGTTTGTCCCACTGCGCGGTCTTGGCCTTGAGGCATTCGACCATCTGGAAGGTGTTGCCGTCGCAGGATTGCTCGGGGTCGCCCTGATCGCCGGCGCGGGCAGCCGAGGCCAGCGCGAGCATCGCAGCGGCGCCGACCAAACCTTTCAAAAAATGGTTCACGCGCGCGGCACCAGGCCAAGGCGCTTGGCGATGATCTTGTCGACCGTGCGCTTGGGCAGCATCGACAGGATCAGATGCCGCATCGGGTCCGGCGTGATCTGATAGCGCACTTTTGGACTGGCCAACGTCAGTGCCTCGAAGATCCGCTCGGCGACCTTCTCCGGCGGCAATCCGATTTCGCTGAGATGCCTGGTGAACTGGCGGATCTTGTCCAGCGCCGGAGCGAACGGCGAGTTGGCGGCAAGATCGATCTTGTCGGTCTTGCTCCAGATCGGCGTCTTGACCGCGCCCGGCGCGATGATGATGACATCGATGCCGAACAGCATCAGCTCGCGGCGCAGGCTTTCTGACAGCCCCTCGATGGCGTGCTTCGATGCGGCGTAGGCCGACGCCAGCGGATTGCCGGCCTTGCCGGCGACCGAGGAGATCATCACGATCCGTCCCTTCGGCCCCTTCAGCGACGGGTCGGCGCCGAGCAACGGACCGAACGCCTGGGTCGAGATGATCGGACCGATGACGTTGACATCCATCTGGCGGCGGAAGTCGGCGGCGGAAATCTCGAACACCGCACCGCCGACGCCGATGCCGGCATTGTTGACGAGGCCCGCCAGCGTCTCGCCGCTCAAGGCGCTGCGCACCTCGCGCGCCGCCGCCAGCACCGCCGCCTCGTCGGTGACGTCGAACAACAGCGGCGTGAAATTGGCGCCGAACTCACTCTTGAGGCGGTCGGCATCGGCCTGGTTGCGCACGCTACCGAAGACACGAAAACCGCGATCGAGCAGCAGCTTTGCGGTAGCCCAGCCGATGCCGGTGGACGCGCCGGTGATGACGACGGATTTCATGGGTGGGGCCGCCCCGTTGGTGATGTGGGGCTCCATTTAACCTGTATGCGGGGAAGTGCAACGGCGTCCGACCGCTTCCCTTCTCCCCTTGTGGGAGAAGGTGGCGCGCAAAGCGCGCCGGATGAGGGGTCTCTATCCGCTGAGACAGACCCCTCACCCGTCTCAATCGCGCTTCGCGCGATTGATCCACCCTCTCCCACAAGGGGAGAGGGAAGAGTGCAGCCCCCTACTCCGCGTGCCCGTCGATGATCGGACCGAACAGCTCCCATTTCTCGCCGGTGAACTTCATCATCTGGACCTGCTCGATCGGATAGAAATCCGTCGGCGAGGTCTTGATGCGGATGCCCGGGATATAGGTGTTGATCTCGAAATCCATGTTGGCCACGATCTTCATGACGTTCTCGCGCGTGAGATTGTCGCCGCAGCGCTTCAGCACCTCGACCAGAGCGGTCGAGGTATTGTAGGCGGTGAGCGGTCCGCTCTCGGAACGGTCGGCCTCCGGATAATACTTGGCCATGAAGGCGCGGTATTTCTGCATGCCGGGATGACTGTCCCATTGCGGATCGGTGACGTCCATCTGGTAGCCGGCGCTGAGGATGCCGGCCGCGTTTTCGAGCCCGGCGGGCTTCAGCACCGCGCCGACCGAAGCCGAGACGTTGGTCATGATGTGGATCGGCTTCCAGCCGAGTTCGGCGACCTTCTTGATTGCCTGCGCGGCAAACTTCGGCGTCCCGATATTGACGAAGATGTCGGGGTTGGCGGTCTTGATCGCCACCACCTGCGAATCCACCGTCGGCATGCTGATCTCGTAGGGCACGCTGGCGACGACCATGCTGTCGTACTTCTCGCGCAGCACGTCCTTCAGGCCGAGCACATAGTCCTTGCCGAAATCGTCGTTCTGGTAGAGCACGCCGATCCTGGCCTTGGGATGATGCTGCAG